>JAGWBU010000018.1:18183-52299 GCA_021295735.1 Candidatus Poribacteria bacterium
TAGGGACGATATGTTTATAGCACAAATGCAAATATATGTGAAAACCAACAAAACAAAATGTTAACTGGCACAAGTCGTAAGACTAATAATTGCCTTTTATAAACATACGATTGATCGGGATTAACAAATGGTATTTGATAATAAACCGATATCTGAAATCACTGATCAAGATTTGAAAAAACTAATCGGTAGACAAGAAGAAAATTTATGGATTGATTTTAAGGAGGAGCACTACCAAGGATACAAAACTCACCATGAGATATATATAGACGTGAGATATGCAAAGATGTTACTGCAATGGCTAATGCTGAAGGTAGATATATCCTTATTGGTGTTGATGAAAAAAACAAGATCGCAAAAGAATTTGTTGATATCCTTGATGCAGATGGAAAAGCAGATAGTATCTATAAAACTTGCCAACAACATATAGTTACACGAATCGTAAAATTAAAAGTAAAACCATATAAATTGAGATTGTCGGCTCGAGAAGTTAACCTTATAATTATTCATATTCCTTTTAGTGAAAATCGTCCTCACGGTTTTAATTCGAATGGGACACTCAATTTTGTAAAGCGGTATGGAGATACTACAAAAGAATTTCAGATAGAAGAGTTCAGGCACGAACTTTTAGCACGACATCATTTGCCATTCATGGATGACATTAGAGGGCAGTTGGATAGGATTGAAAGTCACACCACAATTATTTTAAAGGAAATCGAAGAGAACAAGTGAATTCGCTTTCGGCAAGATGCAATTCTTTTGTTAAAGTTATATCCGACCAACCCTATTATCGCATCTTCGCGTTACCAAACGAATCCAATGGAAAAGTTGTACCTACCGAAGATCAACGTATACGCGATATTTTGCATAATCCACCGAACAAACGTTGGGCAGGTTTTGGTGTTACAGGACTATTGGAACGGGACGAGCATCAATGGGAAGAGGGCATAGAAGGAAACAATGTAACCGGAGGGCAAATTACCTTACTAAAGAATGGATATTTTGAAGTTATATGTCCTATCAATATCCAGTTTCAAAGAGGATGGAATTCCCCTCAATTTGCAATTCCTAAATCTGTAAAATGGCTGTACCCGTATGTAGTCATTGAGTTTCCTGTCTCATTCATGCGATTAGTGAAGGCGATTTACGGTAAGTCTGATATTGACTCTGGTGTAACCATAGAACAGGACTACCATAATATCACAGGATATGCTTTGCCAGAGGGACCACCTACCTATCCTACGTTTGGGGCATTTCTGGATGAGAGAGGTGTGTACGAAGGGACATCCTCCATTCACTCTGTGCAACAGGTTCTCAATAATTTTATCCCTGACCATGTAGCTTACGATCTGGTGGTAGACGTGTACGCCAAATTTGGATTAGGTGCTAAAACAATTCCAGCGTTTGATGAAAACAAAAAATTTATTTTAGAATAGCTATTTGAATTAACGGATCCGCACCAAATTTAACTTTAAGTATAATTCGCCAAGTCTCATTTAATGATGTCTTGTGCAGGAACCGGCGATTGATTAACAAAACACTATAAATTCCCTCTCATAATTCGTTCTGTTCCCAACTCTTCCATTCCATTACTTAAAAAACTTGCGGATTTCTTATTCCGTTTTATACCATAAGTTGAAAATATCGGATTGACAATGAAAACGTTGTTAGCGTATGTTGAACTTGCCCGTCCACTTAATGGAATCATTGCTTTTATCTCAGCGTGGTTGGGTGGTATGTTTGCAAGCGGTAAACCATTGGAACTCTTCACTGATGTAAAACTGATATATGTTTCTATTGCTGCCCTCCTTTTACTTTCCGCTGGAAATGCAATAAATGATTACTGCGATTATAACATTGATAAGATCAACAGATCTCAACGTCCACTTCCTTCTGGACGTATGCCGCAGCGAAACGCACTAATTTTTGCACTTATTCTAATAGCAATCGGAATTGGACTCGGCACACTGATTAATATATATGCGGTGTACATAGCGGTTCTTGTTTCAGCACTGCTTGTGAGTTATGCTATCTGGCTAAAACGCACCCCATTCGTTGGAAATTTAGTTGTTGGCAGTTTGACCAGTTTAACTTTTATTTCTGGTGGTATAGCGATCAGTTCTGTGCAAGGCACTATTATCCCAGCAATTTTTGCTTTTTTGTTTACAACTGCAAGAGAAATTGTTAAAGACCTTGAGGATACAGAAGGGGATCTAAAAGACAATGTGAAGACACTTGCGATTCTCAACCCACGGCTCGCAGTAGCGATAGCATTGAGTTTTATGGTGTCGGTTATAATATTTAGTCCAATGCCATATCTATACGGGTGGTATACTTGGCACTATTTAGTTGCTATTGTAATAGGTGTTGACCTTGTGCTAATCGGTTTAGGAATTCAACTCTCAAGAGATTTTTCAAAAGCAAGCTGTGCGTTCATCCAACGTTGGATGAAGTGGGACATATTTGTGGGATTAGGTGCAATCTATCTTGGAACTATTTTTCAAAGGTAACGAAGAGGCGGTAATAGGCCGCCGCCGTAATAACAGCATTGGTAAAATACGATAAGTTAATTGCATTTTTAGAAAAAATAGACCCGAATACTGAAGAAGTGCTTCACTTTAAACAAATATACCATTCCTATACTAAGACAGGTGAATGGCAACCTACTTATCAGGTTTTTACTTCCGGGTGGCACAATATAGAAGGTGCTATGCTGATGACATCGGAGCGTAAATTAGATGCTGATTATCGGGTCTATGTAACTGCTACAACTGAACGGAGTTTAAGAGAACTACTGCTTGCTTTTCCAAGGCGAAGTGTAGGAATGTTTCGCATTACAGAAAAATGGATAGAAGAAAGGATGCATGACATATTGGAAGGCAATAGTGTACAAACAGATTCAGGGACGTATTATCGCGGTGTTAAACGGGGGAGTCATGCGGAAGCAGAACAACGAACCGTCTCAAAAAGAAAGGATGCAATCGCATCTCATATCCGTAAATTAGCATCCTTAAAAGGCAAACATGAATATTCACAGTTTATTGTTGAAGGTGAAATGATGGTGGAACGTGCTGTTGCGGATGGGTTACCTGTTGAAACAATTCTCTATACCGCTAATTTCGTTTCAACATCGGACGGAGTAGATTTCCTAAAACGTGTAGCTGAGGAGAATCTCTCCTGCTATCTGGTTAACGACGGTGTAATGGGGTCAGTCACAACAACACGTCCAGTGCCTTCAATAGTCGCTTCGGTGCATCTTAACTATCCACCCTTTTTGGCTGAATCAGGACAACTTAATTTTCACTTCAGCGCAGATTGCACCTTGCTTATCGTTGAAAATGTTAGTAATCCCGATAATCTTGGGATGACGTTACGTACCGCTGACGCGGCTGGTGTCTCTGCAGTTTTACTGAGCGGAGAAGGGGCAAGTCCTCTACATAAAAACTGCATTCGTGCCTCGCGCGGTGCTGTTGGTCGCCTACCCATGTTCCACATCCCAACGACTAATTCCGCAATTGAACAACTCAAGGAATCAGGGTGGAAAGTTATTGGTGCTACAGCAAGCACAGAATACAATCTTTATACGATAGGATTTATTTCTCCTACTGCGATTGTTGTCGGCAATGAAAATAGCGGTTTATCAGAGGAAACGCGTGAATGTTGTACAGAATTAGTTCGTATTCCTATGGCAGCTGGACAGTCCTCCTTAAATGTGGGCGTGGCAGCTGGTATTTTGCTTTATGAATTAGCGCGACAAAAGTTGACACAATCATGACTTCAATTTGACAAATTGATCAGAAGATGGTAAAATTGTTTAGTTTTGTGAAGAGATGTAGACAAGTTACAGGTTTTATAACTTTAGGCATTAAATAACTAAGGAACGTTCGCATTTGGCATCACGTTGTATTCTAAAATATTTACACAAGGTCCTCGAAAAACAGAATGCTGGTTATATCGTTCTGATTGATCCCGAAGGGTGTGAGGTAGAAAAATGCGCTAAACTTGCTTGTGAAGTTGAACGAGCAGGGGCAGACGCTATTTTGCTTGGTGGTAGTCTGTTGACTACTGACCTGCATCCAATTGCAGCAACCCTAAAATCAGAAACAGCAATACCTATTATTCTTTTCCCAGGGGATTCGATGCACCTTACACCCCACGCAGATGCTATTCTCTATATGAGCCTAATCAGCGGACGAAATCCAAACTATCTTATTGGTGAACAAGTCAAAGCAGCACCTTGGATTCAACGGTATGGCTTGCAACCTATCCCCACCGGCTATATGCTTATTGAAGGAGGCAATCGAACCGCAGTTGAATTTATGAGCGGCACAGTGCCTATCCCTCGCGATAAACCTGACATAGCGGGACCACACGCATTGGCTGCGCAGTATCTCGGAATGCGGTTGGTCTATTTAGAAGCTGGAAGTGGTGCTGAATTTCCTGTACCTAACATTATGATTTCAAGTGTAAAAGCTCAAATTGAAATTCCACTGATTGTCGGCGGTGGCATACGAACCCCGGAAATTGCTGCGGAGAAAGTTAATGCTGGTGCCGATTTTATAGTCACAGGTAATATACTTGAAAAGAGTGGTTCCTTTGAGCTGATGAAGCAGTTTGCAGATGCTGTTCATGGGTAACATGTCAGCAATTTTTTTACTGAACGTATGTGAATCAGAGTCCAGTTACAAAGGAAGAGAGGTAACTCAAAATGTCTAAAAATAATGAGGTAGTAATAGAAATAGAGACAGAGAAAGAAAACAGTAAGAAACCCGATTTTCTCATTGATGAATCTGAAGAAGATACGGATGCATCTGCAGAAACGGATGTTGAAGCAGAAGAACGTACATTAGAGACCCTTGAAACTGAACTTGAGGCACTCAAAGAAGACTTTAAAAAACAACTTGAAGCAGTTGCCGAATCCGAGCGTGAGCAGTATCAGGAAGAACGCGAACGTTTGTTACGGACCGCTGCTGAAGCCGAAAATATAAAAAAACGGGTGGAAATAGAAGCACAGAAACAACTCAAGTTTGCTAACAAAAACATTATTGAAGGACTGATTCCGGTATTAGATAGTTTTGAGGCAGCGATTAAAAGCGTTGATGGGAAGGTTGAAACGAACGAGACCCCATCAGATTTCCTAAACTTCAGCGAAGGAGTACAGTTAGTTCATAAACAACTCTTAGATGTTCTGAAAATACACGGACTTACTCCTATTGAAGCGTCCGGTGGTCCGTTTGATCCGAATCAGCATGAAGCGGTCTTTGCGACGGAATCCGATGAAATTCCAGAGGGAAATGTGATAGAAGAATTCAGATGCGGTTACCAATTACACGATCAGATTCTTCGTGCCGCACAGGTCGTGGTTTCTAAAGGAAAATCTGAGCAGCCTCCACCTAAGGAAAATAAGACAGAAGAAACTGAAAACACCACCGAAAATTAAATGAAATTAAAACTGCAGTGTAGGTAGGAACAGATGTTGCAAAAACGGGATTATTATGAAATTCTTGATGTAAGCCGAGACGCTGATGAGAACGAAATTAAGAAGGCTTACCGAAAATTAGCGATTAAATATCACCCTGATAAAAATCCTGGTGATGAAGAAGCTGAAGATAAGTTTAAAGAAGCGACAGAGGCTTATGATGTGTTGCGGACACCTGAAAAAAGGCAGCGTTACGACCAATATGGACATGCGGGACTTGAAGGCACTTCAAGCGGTTTCGATTTTGGCGTTAACCTTGATGACATTTTCAGTGAAGTTTTCGGAGACGTTTTTGGTGGGTTCGGTAGAACACGGAATAGACCTAAACAGGGACGCAGCCTGCAATATAATCTGGAACTTTCACTTGAAGATGCCTTCAACGGTAAAGAGGTAACAATTGAAGTACCGCGTATTGAATCCTGCCCAGAATGTAATGGAAGTGGTGCAGAAAGAGGTTCAACGGTTGAAACTTGCCCACAGTGTTACGGGCGCGGACAGGTAACCCAATCTCAAGGTTTTTTCACTATGTCCCGTCCTTGCCCGCGTTGTCGTGGCGAAGGTGAAATAATCCAAAAGCCATGTAGGAATTGTAATGGACAAGGACGCATTAGAGTGGCGCGAGAAATGAAACTGAAAATTGACAAGGGCGTTGATAGCGGCATTGAATATCGATTGCGAGGAGAAGGTGAAGCCGGAACATTGGGCGGTCCTCCGGGTGATCTACTCGTCGTCGTTCATATCAAACCACATCAACGGTTTAGTCGTGAAGGTAACGATCTGATTACTTCCACTAAAATTTCATTCGTTGAGGCAGCACTCGGTAGCACGATCCAAATCGATAGTCTTGCTGGTCCTCAAAAATTGGAGATTCCTGCTGGCACGCAGTACGGTGATAAACTCCGTATACCGGGAAAAGGCATGCCTAAATACAGAAGTTCAAGTTTCGGGGATCTCATTGTGCAGGTCGGGATTGAAACACCAACAAATCTCAATGAACAACAACACAAACTTTTAGAACAATTTGCTGAGTCACAGGGTAAATCAGTTGATTCTCGACACAAAGGATTTTGGGACAAACTTTTTCATCACGACGATGAAGACGACGCGTAACAATGGGTGTGTAAATATTTGGTTACATAGGTTCAATTTACAATGATTACGCAGCGTTTTCCACTGTAGGGCGGATTTCTACAAAAACTTTACACACCCCGTAACAATTTATAGTAAGACCTATAATTAATGGGACACTTCTGTAGCGCAAACTTTTAGTTTGCGCTACAGAAGGCACAAACTAAAAGTTTGTGCTACAACTTCTATTGTCCATTATCTTTCCAAGACAAGTTTATCAAAGTGTCCCAATGAAGGATAAATACCATACTAACGATAGAATAAAACGGAGCAGAATCCAATCAATGCTCCCTTAAATTATGAATTGGGCGCAGATTACCGTAACGGCTTCTCATGATGCATCTGAAGCCGTTGCAAATTACCTATTTGAAATGGACGCTTTCGGGATTGAAATGAAAGATGCTACCGATTCAACAACTTCTCTCATCGCATATTATCCAATGGATGACCGTTTAAACACAAGAGTTGGGAAACTAAGAAATTTTCTCTCTAAACTTCCAACATGGGGACTCCCATCTCATCCAGCAAAAATTGATTTAAAACGTGTTGAATCTAAAGATTGGACAGAAGCGTGGAAGTCATCTTTCGCGCCGCAGCGGATAGGGAAACGTCTACTTATCGCGCCAACATGGTCCGATATTGCCCCTGATGAGACAGAGATTTTAATCCGCCTTGATCCAGGGATGGCATTTGGCACCGGTTACCATCCAACTACACGTTTATCATTAGAATTGTTGGAGCAAACGATTGAGCCAGATCAAAACGTTGCCGATATCGGAACGGGTTCCGGTATACTTGCAATTGCTGCGGTAAAATTAGGTGCTAAATATGTTGATGCTGTTGAGCTTGACCCCACAGCAATACCGGTGGCAGAAACAAACTTTGCAATTAATGATGCTACAGAAAAAATCAGTTTGTATCAAGGTGATGGAATTAAGACTGTCCAAGGTAAATATCATCTAATAGTTGGAAATATCCTAACAAAGGTGATTCTTCCTATCATTCCACATTGTCCATCGCGATTGCATCTTGAAGGAAACGTTATTTTTTCTGGTATTTTGGAATCAGAATTGAAGCAAGTTCAGGAGGTATTGTCAGAAAACGGGTTGCGATGTATTGATGTAACGCACGAAGCAGAAGAGGGAGTAATGTGGGTAGCGCTTAGGGCGCAGCTTGCAAGCCCATATTGCGAATCAGCGCGCTTCCTTGGCTAATCCGTGACAGAGAACGCATCTGCCAAGATTGAGGTGTGGCATTGTCGGTGATTTTTCGTCACCTATTAGGTGACATTTTAGACATGCAGCCGCTTCTTCTGATTTTCGATGATCCTCAATGTTTGAACGCGCTGGTGCCGCGTTGAAAAAGAGAATTACCATTACGATAGCAAAAATAAAACCTATAACGAAAACAATATAAAATAGCACCTTTGGATTGGCTTGTTCGGTTGGCATATAAGAATAAGTAGACTCCGAATCTATAACACTTTATATTCAACTAATAGGATACCTTAAAATCGGCTTTTCTGCAACTGAATTTGCAGCATCATTCAAAAAAAGGAAAAAGGTTCGGCAGATTTTCTGCTGTTAGTGCTGAACCGTATTCACAGGATTCAAACGCTTCAGCATATTGAATGTTTGCCGCCATCTTTTCTCCATAAAGTTGCACTAAGAGATCACGGTGCTTTTCTGCTATAGCATTGAAACGATGTCGTAAACGTCCGGCAAGCCATTCGCGCCGTGTTTCGGGACTTTCGGGCACAGCATTTAGGGTGCCACTATTGTAAGGGAGCCATTCATAAAACTGTGATGTGTGGCAATGAAGCATATCAATTTTCTGCTCCACTACGGTATCAATACCGACAACAACATTTGGTGTAAACAGATAAGGTTTCATGAATCCATCGCTGAGATAGACAATAACGGGGTTTTTATCTAAATGCGGTGTAAGTGCACATATATTGGGAACGGTCACCATATAGGCTGCATCCTGCACCAATATTGACGTATAACGATGGTCTGGATGGTAGTCGTTGGGTCGGTGTGTCATGATTAAGTCTGGACGGAATTCGAGAATGGTGCGGATAATCTGATAGCGATTTTCTAAAGTCGGCATCAGTTCGCCATCGTGATTGTCAAGTAGTTCGTATTCAATACCGATGATTTTCGCGGCGGCTTGTGCTTCTGCATTACGCCTTTGTGCTAAAGGACCACCGCCCATCTCATGATGTCCGGCATCACCGTTGGTAACGGAGACGAATTTTACATGGTGTCCTTGTTGGACGTATAGTGCAGCAATGCCTCCTGCTTTAATATCACAATCGTCGGGATGCGCTCCAAAGACTAATACGCGAATCTGTTTTTCTGCCATTTTATAGTTAAGCCAAAATAAATGAGACATTTAGTCTCGATTAGGAATTCAAAGTCAGTAACTGGTAAATATGTTGTATCTGTTTTTGGGCATATACTCTTATATGATTAGGACACATTTCACCCGCTGGGGTTATTGAATTTATGAAAAACTGGAAAGTTGAAGTTTTCTATAAGCCTGAAGTGCCTGATACTATTGGACAAGGCATTCTTGAAGATATTTCTGACCTCGGCATCAGTGGGGTTGAATCTGTCAGGACTGCCACAGTTTATTGGATTGAAGGCAACCTTGACCCACAAACTATTGACCGAATTGGCACGGAACTCCTTGCCGATCCAATTACGCAAGTCTTCACCTTTGACTCTGATAACGAAAACACGAGAGATTGGACGGTTGAAGTGCAATTCAAAGCTGGTGTTACTGACGCAGTCGGAGACAGTACAGTCAAAGGCATCAAAGACCTTGGTGTTGCTGGTGTCAACACTGTTCGCACAGGACAAAAGTATTGGCTCAGCGGCACCTTGGATGCAGAAATAATGCGGACTATTGCCCAACGTCTTCTGATGAATGATGTTATCCAAACTTTCTCTTACCAGGTACCGCAAGGGTAATAGGTATCATCTAATACCATTTCTAAAAAATGAGACTTCATTGTGAAATTATCGGTTCAAGCTGTTGAAGAATGTCCGAGGCGCCAAATGCCAAACGCGCATTTGGCGTTGATTTTGCAATGAATTGCGCTTGGTGAATGTACGTATGACATTCACATTAAACGGGTTTTTGTTAATGAAAGGCGATCAATTAGAAATGTTATAACTTGGTATTATAGCGGATTCTACAATTAACTGGACATCTGAGCTGTCCGAGGGAACTCCGATTCCCGACTATTAGTGGTTTCGGTGAACTTATTTACATAATTTACTATAATTAGAATAACGGCAATCCTTGTGCTTCCACATATACTGAATAGAGAGATTGGCTACCTGTCATAAAAAGCCTATTGCGTTTCACGCCACCAAAACAGAGATTCGCACAAATTTCTGGGAGGTGAATCTTCCCGATAAGCGTGCCATCTGGCGCAAAAATATGGACACCGTCGTACCCATCGCCAACCCAACCGGCACTTGCCCATAGATTACCATCAACATCACACCGGATACCGTCAGCAATGCCCGGTGCCATATCACAAAATACTTGTTTGTTGTCTAATCGCTCGCCGTTTACGACATCAAAGACATAAATGTGTCTTGGTGTTCCCTCTTTATGTGTAACCCCTGTATCTACGACATACAGTTTTTCATAATCAGGCGAAAAGCATATCCCATTCGGTTTTTCGAGTTCATCCGTAACAACAGTGGCTTCTTTGGTATCCGGGTCAAGACGATAAACAGAAGTCGGTAATTCAAATTCAGCAATATGTCCTTCATAATTGAGCATAATACCGTATCCTGGATCAGTAAACCAGATATTTCCATCAGGGTGAACAGTAACATCGTTTGGTGCGTTGAGGCGTTTTCCTCCGAAGTTGTCCATCAGCACAGTAACCGGCCCGTCATATTCGGTTCGCGTGACGCGGCGTGTGCCGTGTTCACAACTGATAAGTCTTCCCTGCCGATCTCTTGTATGCCCATTACTATAGTTAGACGGTTTACGGTATACACTCACTTTACCTGTGGCTTCGTCCCATTTCAGAATACGATTGTTTGGAATATCGCTCCATAGCAGATATCCACCATCTCCAAACCATACAGGTCCTTCAGACCACCGCGCACCTGTCCATAACCGTTCAACGACAGAATTGCCGATTTTGTATCTCGCAAAACGGGGATCAATCGTTTCAATTGCTGGGTCAGGGTATCGGGTAATTGTTCCGTCCCATTCTCTTTCTGAACCATTCATACAGTTTCCTCCACAAATCGGTAAAATCCACAGATAGTATAGCACAAATTGCGAATTGGATGCATAAAATATTCAAGTAGAATAGGGCATTCAATTGTCAAGTTTTCTAATCCAAAAATAAAAATTAGCGTTTCCGAAGGTTAAAAGAGGCGACGAATGCCATAAGCGCATTTGGCGTTGATTTGGCAATAAATGCACATAGTGAATGTGCGTCCGACATTCACATTAAACACTTTTGTTGTTAAAGCGGGCTTACAAAGTTCTCCCACAAGAGGACTCAGCGACAATTGAATGGTTCTGCCAAAACTTTACACACCCCTTGACACAGTCACAGTTTTAAATTAAAATGTAAATGCAGAATTTATTGAGTTTTTCAACATTTAACACTCATCTAATATTTCTATTAACACATAAAGATTTCAGCAAATCTTTTGCGGATAATATGCTGTGAATTTAGACAAATGTATAAACGGTATCTTCATTACGGGAACAGGAACAGAAATTGGAAAAACTGTGGTTGCAGGAGGCTTTGCAGCTTCACTAAAACATTCAGGTGTGCAAGTCGGTATAATGAAACCTATCAGTGCTGGTGATGCAGTTGACGTTCAATTTCTTAGGCATGCTGCGCAAGTTGATGATCCGCTAAAGTTGATTAATCCGATCCGTCTCCGATACCCTTTAGCCCCTTCGGTATCAGCGAGGTTGGAAGGCAAACAGATAGACTTATCAACGATTGCAGCAGCATTTTCTAATTTGAAACAGAAATATGATTTTTTGGTCGTAGAAGGTGTTGGTGGTATTGCTGTGCCACTTAAAGACGATTTTCTCGTAGCACATCTTATCAGTCAACTGCAGCTACCGATATTAATCGTTGCCGATGCAGGCTTAGGAACAATAAACCATACAATGCTAACTGTTGCGTTTGCCAGACAGTTCAACTTACGGATAACAGGAATTATTCTAAATATGGTGCAACCGGAAGCAGCGGGGCTTGCTGAACAAACTAATCCAGCGGAAATTGAACGATTAACACAAGTGTCAGTAGTTGGTGTAGTGCCTTATGAAAAACGCTTAGACACTCCAAATCCTGATACTAAGTTTTTAGCAGATTTTATAAATCAGCATGTAGAATTGGACAAATTAGATGTGGCTATAAAGGGATATCTATAACAAACTAAATATTATGAACAACGCTATTGTTTTAGCTGCAGGATTAGGACGGAAAGTTTGGCCTTATGGTGAATTCCGCCAGAAATGTACGATTCCTGTCGCAAATATACCTATAATTCGTAGAATAGTCAATAATCTCAATGAAGTAGGAATAGAACATATTATTGTTGTGGTGGGACATTATGCGCAACAGGTGCGTGGTGCTGTCGCAGACATTCCAAATGTTGAATTTGTAACCCAACACCCGGTTGAAGGTACTGCAGATGCAGTTTTGACTGCTTTAAAAAAACTAAATGATGAAAATTTTCTTGTAATTTACGGTGATGTTGTAACCAGTTCTGAAAATTTTCGTAAACTTATTAAAGCGTTTAACTGTCAGAATGCAGAAGCAGCTGCGTTAATTCAGCCACTTGGCGATGAGGACGCGAACAATTGGCTTTGTGCCAAAGCTACTGACGGGTGTTTATCTGGTATTGAAGGACATCCACGAGGTGGTTTACATCGTCTATGTGGGATCTATGCTTTTAAAACGACGGTAACACCCTATTTATTACGGAACCCCGGCATTGTTACACAAGTTCCTGTCGGCGGGATGCCACCGCCTGAAGCCGAAATCGCACAATCTCTCCAACTCATGATTAATGACGGGATAGAGGTGTTAGCAGTCGAAACAACTGGCTTTTTCGTTGACGTTGATAAACCGTGGCATGTTTTAGAAGCAAATCGTCGGTTAGTAGACTATCTCGCAAAACAAATTGATGAAAACAACATAGCAGCGAGTGCTAAAATTTCCGATGCTGCCGAAATCAACGGACACGTGGTATTAGGGGAAAATACAGTTATTGGTCCACGTGTTGTTGTAAACGGTACACTTATAGCTGGCGCAAATAACAACATTACGAATGGCGCAATTTTACATGGAAACACATACATCGGCGATCAGTGCCGTATTAGCGACTATTGTGATATTCAGAGCAGCACCATCGGAAATAGATGCATCGTAGGACACGGCGCAGAAATGTCCGGCGTCATGTTTGACAAGGTTTATCTATATCACTACTGCGAAATGTCCGGTGTTTTTGGATGCGCGACAGATATTGGCGCTGCTACAGTGTGTGGAACGTTACGATTTGACGACAGAGATACATCAATTCAGATAGAAGGACGCTACGAAATTCCAACTTACGGTGCAAACGCTACCTACATGGGTGACTACTGCCGCACTGGTGTCAATGCAATGATAATGCCGGGCAGACGTATCGGTTCTTATAGCGTTGTAGGCCCAGGGGTAATTCTATACGAAGATGTTCCAAGCAAGACCATGGTCATGGCAAAACAAGAATTGATAACGAAGCCGTGGGGACCAGAACGATATGGGTGGTGAGCATAAAATTATTGCAACGCCTTTGAGTATGAGGTATATTAATCTCCAAGAAGTTCCTTCAGTAGAGATGTGAGTTCCTCGTTTCCAGCAGCAAGTTCAAAAGCACGTTTCTTTTTATTTTCACGGGAATCTTCTGGTTGGTTAGAGCCCCCTGGTTCCCAGAGCACTTCAAGGTCTTTTGGATTTAAACGGTCGTAGGTTACTTTGACAATCGTGAGCAGATAATCTTCCGGAATTAGGACAATCCAGTCAATCGTTTCGCCACGGGCTGAGTACTGTCTATCCACAGTCAGTTTCGTTTCTTGATGTGGCACGTTTTTCTTAACCCACTGTTTGCGGCCGAGTGAGTCAACTTCAAAAGCACCGACCTCAAGCCAATTGCGGCCTGCACCGTTAGGTTTTGTTGTAACTTCAATACGTTCCATGTGTATTTAAATTCTCCGTTTTGAATTCTATTCTCAAACCTTTTGCAGGTTCTACGGAAAGCATGTATAATTTAGCATGCGTTTTAAAAAATTTCAAGTTGATATGTGATCCGAAATGGAAATATTGACATCTAATGTCAGGTATGTTACACTCTAAATTAGTATTCACGATTACTCGATTTTAAGTTTCACGATATTTTCAATATGGCATCATAATATTTTCAACTTAAATTACACGTTTTGAAGGAAATTTAATCATGCAAGTCGAGATGAGATACGGTCACAGCACAGTTGCGGTAGAGATACCTGACAAAAATTTAGCAAGGGTCTTGGAAACAGCGCAAAGCACACCGTTAGCTGATGCCGACAAAGCGGTTCGGCAAGCGATTTCGCAGCCTATTGCCTCACCCGCCTTAGCAGAAGTAGCAAAAGGCAAAAACTCTGCCTGCATTGTAATTTCCGATATAACGCGTCCAGTCCCAAATCAGGTGATTTTGCCACCGATATTAGAAACGCTTGAACAGGCGGGATTGCCACGCGAGGATATTACTATCCTCATCGCCACAGGTATCCACCGTCCCAATGAGGGAAAAGAACTTGAGGAATTGGTTGGTCGTTCAATCATGGATTCGTACTGTATTGTCAACCATTTTTCTCAAAAGCCAGAGACCCATACATATCTCGGCAAGACGCACAAAGGTACACCCGTTTACATTGATCAGACGTACCTCGCAGCGGACCTGAAGATTATAACTGGGTTGATTGAGCCGCACTTGATGGCAGGGTACTCTGGGGGACGGAAGGCAATCTGTCCTGGGCTCGCATCTATTGAAACAATGAAGGTTATGCATGGCCCTGAATTAATGGAACATCCAAAATCCGCCGTTGGCATTTTGGATGGAAATCCATTTCACATGGAAGCAACCGAGATCGCTAAGATGGCAGGTGTTAATTTTAACCTTAACGTTGCTATTGACAAACAAAGACAGATAACAGGTGTTTTTGCAGGGGATATGGTTGAATCTCATCTTGCTGGCACACAGTTCGTAGAAAAACATGCCAAGGTTACGATACCATCCCCGGTTGATGCGGTTGTTGTCTCCAGTGCGGGATATCCCTTGGACACTACGTTCTATCAGGCAATAAAAGGTTTACTTACTGCTGTTGAAATCGTCAAACAAGGCGGCAGTATTCTGCTTGTAGCTGCTTGTAATGAAGGCATTGGTAGCAAACCATTTACCGATTTATTATTTAAAACTGACGACCTAACTGCTTTTGTTCAAGGACTTTACAATCCTGCGAACTTCGTTATTGATCAGTGGCAATTGGAAGAATTGGCCAAAGTCGCGCGTAAAGCTGATATCTATTTTTATACAGATGGTATTCCGTATCAACAACGATCTAAACTGTTTGTACATCCATTGAAAAAACCGCAGGAAGGGATTGAACAGTTTTTGGTACGTTATGGGGAAGATGTTCAAATAGCCGTGATTCCTGAAGGACCTTATGTTTTAGCTAAAGTTGAGAACGATTCTGTATAAATCAGTTGTATTCAAATTGTTTACTACTACAATGAGTTACTGCTTAGCAGGACAAAATAGTTTCGTGTGTGATAAATATGGAAAATTCAATCGTGAAACTCAGAGGATATAAGGATGGTTTGCATCTTATAATCAATCCGAAAGTCTCGCTGACTGAGGTTGAGACAGCAATTCAGGAGTTGCTGGACAGCATGAATCAACCGTTGGCAGGGACTTCTATTCATATTGATATGAGGCCATTGCCCCTATCATCTGAAGATCTGAAAAAATTAGAAACACACTTGACTGAAAACTACGATCTTGTTGTCAGCGGTGTCAACGTTTTTGATGAAAAAGATGAATCCCCAATCTTGGCAGCACCTGCAACGCATAGTATTTCACAGAGTTTGACGAACGATAATCAACCGGATTTTGAACAATCTCAAATCGTCCGTCAAACGATTCGATCGGGACAGACAACATCTTGTTTATCAGGCAGTATGATTATCTATGGAGATGTTAATCCTGGTGGTGAAGTTGTTGCTGCAGAAGATATAATAGTACTCGGTGCTCTGCGTGGTAACGCACATGCCGGCGCTCATGGACGCCTTTCTTCTGTTATTATTGCAATGGAGTTGGTACCATTACAACTTCAGATCGGTTCGTATGTGAATCGTCCACCAGTAGGTCAAAAGCCGAGAGGGTATCCCGAAATTGCTCGGGTTGGGGCTGAAGATATTATTATCGTAGAGGAATTTATCAAATTCTAAAATAAGGAAGGGTTGACTATGGGTAAGGTTATCGTGATTACTTCTGGAAAGGGGGGAGTCGGTAAAACGACATCAACTGCCAACCTTGGTACTGCATTAGCGATGATCGGTAAAACGGTCGTAATGATTGATGCCGATGTTGGATTGCGTAATCTTGATGTCGTAATGGGATTAGAGAGTCGAGTCGTTTATACGTCTATGGATGTAATTGAAAAGCGATGCGATCTTGATAAAGCTCTTGTGAAAGACCGACGTGTTGAAGATTTGATGTTACTGGCTGCTTCACAACGGAACAGAAAAGACGATATCAAGCCAGAACAGATGCAGGAAATTTGTGAAAAACTGAAACAAGAATATGATTTTGTTCTTATTGACTCTCCCGCTGGGATAGAACAAGGATTTCGCAATGCTGCTGCTGGTGCAGATGAAGCTGTCATTATCACGACCCCCGACGTATCAGCCATTCGAGATGCTGACCGCATCATTGGTCTCTTGCAACACCAAGGGATTGCATCAATTAACCTTGTACTAAATAGATTGTCGCCAGCACTCGTTAAAAAAGGAAACATGATTAGTAAGAATGACGTATTAGACATTCTGAACATTGATCTGCTTGGTGTTGTTCCTGAAGATACCGGTATCATCGCCTCTACAAATCGCGGTGTTCCCCTTGTGCATAACAATGGGTCTCCTGGTGCTGAGGCGTATATGCGGATCGCACGGCGTATGACCGGACAACGCATACCAATTCCTGAAATGCGTGAAGAAAACTTTTTTTCTCAAATAGCCAACTGGTTTTCAAGAAATAAGTAGAGGATACCATGGATTTTAGAAGTTTATTCACTCGTAAATCGAAATCAAGTAATATCGCTACGCAACGTCTACAACTCATTCTCACACAAGACCGGTTTGAGGTGAGTGAGGATTCAATGAAAAAACTACAGTTTGAATTAACCGAAGTGTTGGCAAAATACTTTGAATTTACGATGAACTCTGTCAGTATGTCCTTAAAACGGGAAGGCAATTCTTACGTATTAATGGCAGATTTTCCGTATAATAGGTCTAATAAAACTCGTTAACTTCGTAGTTGTTGCTTTAGAAGGATTCAATATACGGATCCATCCTCTTGTATTACAGAATTAATTCCCATATCGCTTTGGCAACACCGTTCTCATCGTTGGTGACAGTCGTGTGATCCGCGCAGTCTTTAATGGGAGCGACAGCGTTTCCCATTGCTATGCCAAATCCTGCTGTCTTGAGCAAGCTTTCGTCGTTGTAACTATCGCCAAAAGCGACAACCGAATCTATCGGAATGTTGAACTGTTTTGCAAGTGCTGTCAGCGCGCGTCCTTTGGTTACTTCCGGATTCATGAATTCAATGTATTCCGGTTGTGTCTGTGTTACGTAAAGTTTCCCTACATATCCTGATTTGAAACTATCTAAAAGCGGTGGCAATTTTTCTGGTGGATGAATAATAAGCAGTTTAGTTGGCGTTTCACCAGCCAACTGTTTAAGATCGCCTATCGGTGTAGCAGGAACCCCCGTTCGAGTTTCATAAAGTTCACTCCACTTATTCCTTTCCGATACAAAAAGCTCATCGTTCAAGCAAAAATTAATATGCAAATTCTGGTTAACGCAGTCGTCAACTATTGCCATAGCATAATCTGCGGGAACCGGCGTGTGGTGATATACCTCACCAGTAGTTGCATGTTTCACCATCCCCCCATTATACGAAATTATTGGGTTTTCTAAACCAATCTGATCGCTGATCGGCTGAATAGATCGGTGCATTCTTCCAGAAACCAAAACAACAAGGATTTCATTCTCCGCAAGTTGTTGAAGTGCTTCACAGTTCTCAGGTGATAACTTGTGTTCACTATTCAATAATGTTCCGTCTAAATCGAAAGCTGCTAAACCACACGGTATTTTTTTATTCATAATTATACTAAAGTTTGGACAATTTATGATTGTTTCATGGTGAGTTTCAAGTATTTTCTTCCAGTCAAATGTTTTATCTATTTCTAAAAGGATAACCTCTTTTTTGCTTTTGTCTCTAAAAATATTAAATTGTTCAAACTTTAGTATGATTATATCACTTCAATAATTCATTGTCAATTCTTTCGTTACACACCCTCGAGTCCACCTATTACTTGACAATTAGTTCTTAAATAGGTATCATAAAATCAATTCATCAGAGGAATTGAATTGTGGAAACATCATTAAATCCATTTTACACCAAGCAAGAAGTTGCTGCATCATGTTGGAAATACTTTTCGGAAACACTGCCATCCGTTAACCGAACTGTCAATGAAATGTTCTTTGTGGAACCTTCCGCTGGCACAGGTGCATTTTACAATTGCTTGCCACCGCAACGTAGGTTTGGCATAGATATCCTTCCAAAATGCAAAAATGTAATAACACAAGACTTTTTTATGGTCACCCGTTTTCCTTATGCCCCTAAGGACACTGCTATCATAGGCAATCCGCCATTTGGGAAGCGCGGAAAAATGGCGATTGCATTTTTTAATCACGCTGCTGAATTAGCGGATATTGTCGCTTTTATTGTTCCCGTCAATTTCAGAAAATATATTGTCCATAAACAGCTTGATACGAGTATGCGGTTTATTAGAAAATTGGCACTACCGAGAGATGCCTTCTACCTTGATTCTGGTAAATCATTTTCGGTTAATACAGAGTTTCAGATATGGACCCGCCTGCCAAGTGCTCATCAAGATATGCGCCAATATAAACCGTTACCCATACGGCATCAAGATTTTCAAATATGGCAATATAATAATACACCCGCCGCGCTAAAAGTCTTTGAAAACAATTTTGATTTTGCCATTCCCTGTCAAGGATGGCAAGACTATTCCCGCAAAGAGATAGACGAAAAGCAGTGCGAACGAAATAAACAGTGGATTCTGCTAAAAGCGAACGATCCTAACATCTTAGCAAAATTAAAACAGATTGACTATGCACGGTTAGCCAGAGAATGTGGCACCGCCGTTCCTGGCTTTCGGAAAGGTGATCTTGTGAAAATCTATTCGGATCATTTTGATGCTCAGTCGCAACGGTAGAGACATTTTGAATCAAAAGCGACTCCAAAGAATTGTCAGAATTGCTTTACAAATCAGTTTAGCAGTTGTTATCTCATTTTTCGTATTAAAAGAAATTGATCTTAATGAAACATCCAAAATTCTGAGTCGGATGTCAATTAAGGCTATATTAATTGGGTTCGGATGCTATTGTTTACTTGTGTTAGCTAAAACCCTAAGATTCCGAACTTTACTCGGTTTAGACTCCAATGTGCACAGTATTTTCCCTATTCTTGCTTTGCACACATTTTGGGGTAATTTTCTTCCGATGCGGACAGGTGATATTTCATACATCTACTTAATGCAACGGCGGCAAAAAGTTGATGCGACGCAGGGAATTGCCACATTAATGGTGGCAAGTATCATCGACTTAGTGTTATTAACTGTTTTAATGGCTGCCACTGCGATCCTACTGCTTCCGGAACTGGGTGGGAGCCATTCTTGGACGGTGCTTTATCTGACTCTATTGGTTATTGGCACGGGATTAACGATGCTGATGGTTTTGGCATGCGTCGCACCTAATTTCTTTGTCTCCCTTGCACAGAATTGGGCAAAACCGTTATTGCGTCTGGAGAAAAAACCAATAACTTGGTTTGTCAACAAATGTCTGGTAATCGTTGAGGAAATCACAGCATTTCGATTAAACTTACGCTTTTTGAAAGTCTGGGGATATTCTTTATTATGTCTTATAATCCGTTTCGGATTTCAGTGTTATCTTGTCGTTGAGATGGGTGTTGATATTCCTTTGATCGAAGTGCTTTTTGCACTTGCATTTACAAACGGTTTTAACCTTTTGCCGATCCAAAATTTCGGTAACTTTGGAACAACAGAATTTCCGTTTAGAGAATTGCTACACCGTCTTGGAACTTCAAAAAAAGATGGGTTTGACACCGGATTTAGTTTGCACCTTCTGATCCTACTTTACTGTATACCTTTAGGTATTTACGGATTCTTTAGAAAACCTAAGGAGGAGTAATATGAAAATTATCGACCCGCATGTTCACGTCTGGAAAAACGATCCAAGATTCCCATGGGCACCCAATAGAAGAAATCCACCTGCAGAGGATGCTGCACCTGAAATGTTACTTGAATTAATGGAAGCGAACGGTGTTGAAAGAACTGTCCTCGTACAGGTTATCCACTATCTATGGGATAATAGTTATGCTGCGGATGCTATGAAAAGATACCCTGACAAATTTATGGGTGTTTGTAGAATTAACCCTGAAGACCCGGATGCCCCGGATCATCTCAGTCGCTGGACAGAGGAGGAAAGCTTTCATGGCGTGCGTTTGAGTCCCTCTGTCGGTTCTGATGGAGATTGGTTTGCTGGCCCATTGATACCGCCTATCTTTAGCCGCGCAGAATCTCTCGGTGTGCCGATGCTACTCCTTACAAGAGCGGAGCGGTTAGTTGACCTTGTACCGCTTTTAGAACAACACCCTGACCTTGATGTCGTAATTGACCACATGGCAGACTGTTCCCCTGACGATCCAGAAAAACTGCAGTTATTGCTCAATCTCGCTCGGTTTCCTCGCGTTTATGTCAAGATTAGCCATACGTGGTCTATTTCCAAGGTGAGTTATCCGTGGGCAGACACACATGAACTGGTTAAAGAGGTATATCATACCTTCGGTGGATCACGCATAATGTGGGGAACGGATTGGCCCGTCTGTTTAAGTCGCGCGACTTACGCGCAAACGCTATCTGTTGTCCGTGATGAAATGGATTTCTTCACACCTGAAGATAGAGAGTGGGTGTTAGGAAAAACTGCACTACAACTCTGGCAGTTTGCTTAACAGCGGCTTTCAATTTACATGTTTTTTATCCGTTCAAGTTGTAAAGTCGCGATTCGGAGATCGCTCCTACAGAAAGAGATCGCGATTCGGAGATCGTTCCTACAGATGCAGGTTGTGATCCGGAGATCGTTCCTCCTTAAAAAGTTACCATACGGTATGTTTTTTCATACCATGGTAACTTTTCTAAATTCGCTATAACACCAGTTCCTGTATGGGTTTATAGGTGTTTTTCTTGTTTTCAATAAATTTTAATTTTTCTATTACCCATCTGTATTGAGAATTTACGGTTTCCTCTTGTTGTAGATATTTGATTTGATAAGTTTTGCGTTGTCGTCTTGCATTTGGATAGTTGTTTGCGATTTTCAGGGTATCTGATTGTTTTGTGTTTGGGATCGGTTTTGTTTTTCATACTGATATTATACCTAATTCTGTGTGGTGATCAGAAGTTTTTGTGGTTTGCCGGACAATAGATATCCAATATATTTACAATAAGTTTGCCGGAAAAGTTGGGATTGACGCGATGAATTGCACATGGTGAATGTGCGTCCGACATTCACATTAAACGCTTCTGTTGTTAAATCGGTCGGACCAAGCCCTCCTAAAAGAGTGCTTGGTGGCAATTGAATGGCTCTGTACTCCCAATATATTTCTCTTGACAACCATACCGTTTCATGGCAAAATCCAACCCAAAAAACCAAACGGAGAAATCTATATCACATCCCGAATGAAATTCAAGAAAAGGTGCTTGAATCCTTTCGTTTACGCAAGCGCGTCAAAGACCTCTTGGAATATGCCAAATGCGCAGTTGAAATTGCAATTGAGCAGGACGAACAGACCGCTATAAACTGGTTGGATTCTGTTTCATATGAGACTGATATTTAAAGTTTAAGGAATAAGGTATATTTGCAATTTTTATCTTGTTATGATAGAATCTGTATAATACTTGTTGCAACGCCAATACCTGAAGAGTGTCATGATAGAGATTGAAAATAGCATACTCAGAAATCTGGAGGCTCATCGGATTCAAAGAGAAGAGACCCAAAGAGAATTGAGTAGGGTTGAGTCACGCTTTGAAAATCGGATTAGTGAGGTTAAAATGGATTTTGGAAAAGACATCACACAAGTCAGTGGAGAGGTTGCACAAGTTAAAACGGACATGAAAAAAGACATCAGGGAAGTCCAAATAGACCTTAGAGATGACATCAAGGCATAAGAGCACACATTACGGCATTAACTGTTCTCGGCGTTACAAGTCTTCTTACACTGATAGGTCTCATTATTACCGTATTACTAAATAATATTCAACATAGGAGATGAATGATGTCCGAAAAAGCACCTGGCTTTTAAGAATACACCCCATCCCGGTTAGAATGGTTAGCAATGATGTTAAATTCATTTTTGCCATATACGAACATACCACTTACCGGAACACTTAATATAATATTTGTTCCAGGGGCGATGGAAAAACGCTTATATTAAGGGTACGTTATTCTAAAGACACAGACTCTGAGATAGTGCAACAATACATAGAGAATGGGAAGTTAAGCGTTAAAGAATTTGCCGCTATATATAAATGGGATTCTTGGGTTCAGATTCAAGTGGAATACGATGCTGAGTAAATAATCCATGAGGAGAAAATTATGCCGTTTTGTCCGCAATGCAAAACTGAATATGGGGAAGATGTCTTGACTTGTTCAGAATGTCAGGAGGATCTTCTTCCTGGCTTAGTTCCTGCACAAGTTCCGGAGGCAGTTGACTGGTACGTTGTCCAATCTGTACCGAATGAAGTCGCCGGACATATCCTCAAAAGTGTGTTAGAGGATGAAGGGATTGATGTCTATTTGCGAACTCATGAAATGCCAGCTCTCGGTGGAATAAAAGGTAACGTTGGCAAGTCTGAATGTGGAGATATTCTTGTACCAGGTTTTAGTGTGCAACGGGCCCGGGAATGTCTCAAAGCATATTTCGATTCGCTGAAAGAAGCTTAGCATTCGTAGAAAGGTCCCATAGCGTATGGGTAATATGCTGCTATGCAGGCAAAGCAAATCTACCTTATTTAAGACAATGAAACCTCATATTGATACGAGCGGAAAAGTTTACGTTAATGGATACCGTCGATGTGGTGGTACTTACGTCAAACCCTATTGGCGAAAGCAGCCAACGAGACAGATTGGTGCGCGTAAACATGTCCCAATAAGGAAAGAGCAACTTGCACTTTTTAAATTAAGTGTTCCGTTAGATAAGTAAGCAAATATTAAAAATATATCAAAAATCTATTAGGATAAATTATGACGTGTTTTTTGCGAAGCTTGCAAGTTGCCTATCTCACTTCGCGTCGCTTGCAAGCTGCAACAATATTACTGTTTTTGATTACAAGCACCTCGCTCTTTGGTGATGTTTACCGCATTAAGAAAGGGGATAGCCTATTAATTGCAGTAATTGGACAGCCAGAATATTCACAGTCGGTGATGGTTCGAGAAGATGGACGAATTAGTTACTTCGGCGGCGATTTGCAGGTTGCTGGAAAAACAACTGAAGAAGTTAATCGGATTATCCAAAACTTTCTATTAAAAGAGAGCCTTGTTAATAATCCGGTAATTATGGTCTCTCCGATATCTCAAGAGAATAGTGTCTATGTCGGCGGCGCGGTAACCACTCCTGGCCGCTATGGTATATCCCCAGAAACTGATATTGACTTATCTCGCGCAATCGCTCTCGCTGGTGGGATGACAGAGAACGCTGACGTTCAACAGGTTCAATTAATACGTTTTAATGCTATTACACAACAAGAAAAAATCACTCAGAACACTCCTTCAGAAGATGGAACTGAGAAAAAACCTGCCGCACCTATTGAAACTTACGACCTGTCAACAAACCAACCTTACCGTGATATTCGTGTAAATACCAACGATTTGGTGTTTGTAATGCCGCTCAGTGTAATTGAAGTCCAAGGGGAAGTAAAGACGTCAGGAAAACTATTTATCCGAAAAAAAATCAGCATAGCTGATGCATTAGCAAGAGCTGGCGGATTCACTGAGGCGGCTGATTTGACTGTCCTGGTGAAAATTAATAAGGAAGGTATACTCACTGAATTGAGTGTCACCGAACAATTTTGGAAACCGACTGATAAAAACGGGACAGAAATCTCTCTATCCGATGGTGACGTTCTATTTGTTCCGAATGCGTTTAAAATAGAACCTATTTATGTCACAGGTTATGTGCGTACACCCGGTGCGCAACGCGTTCGAGGTCCGCTGACGTTACAGAAAGCAATTGCATTGGCAGGAGGCCTTGACAAAGAAGCAAACCGAGAAAAGTTTCATATCCATCGCCACGATGGCACAACTACAGAACATCTTTTGAAACCCGGCACAGACACTACTTTACTCTATCCTGGTGACATCTTGGAGATACATAAACGGTTTCAACTGAATTGGGGATTGATTAGCACCATATCCTCTACTGTTATTGCAATAACATATTTCATCGTTAACCTAACTGGCGACTAATGCTACGTGCTTTCTCACAAATCGCTGGTGGTGTTTAGGAAATGACTAATAGTTTGCCTTGTTGTGGGTCAAAGGTCCGATTCAGATACGTCTTTCCGTTCGCTTTCCAAAAAGTTAACGGTATCTGTTCTCCTGTCTGTAAAAGCCACTCTTCAACCACTTGTGCTTCACCATCTATCTCGACCAATGTTTCAATCTGCTTTTCTCTGGTGTTGAACAGATAAAACGTTTGGTATTTTCCATGCGTTCTGTGATGTACCCGCAATGTTTCCGTTGGTTGTTTCTTCTGCTCTGTATAAATAGAAATAGTTGGCGTAATCCATTTACTGAGAAATTTCCTGAGATCCGTTTCCCTTTCTCCTTGCGGACCATCTAATATAGTGGTACGGTGTTTGTAGATTAGGCGTTCCAGTAGATACGGTTCAAGTCCAACTCGTCCATTAAGTAAGTACGGGATAGGTGCGTTGACAATAAGTCTTCCTTTTGCTTTCAAAAATTCTGTTAAACGTTGTACAGTCATTTCGTGCAAGGATAGGCAACTGGGAAGTAGCACAAGACGATATTTCTTTCCATTGAGACAGATCACTCCTTCCTTGTTTTCTACGGTGGCATCAAAGAGTTGTGCTTCAGAGACAATATCAAAATCATAACCCATGTTCCACACTGTCTGGCACAGCCACGCCCAGGCTTTTGTTATGCTGTTCCAATGTTGTTCTTCTGGTTTCATCCAGAGACTCTGCGTTGGTGATAACATTAAAATTGGACGTTTTGGATGCCCAACCTGCAACAATTGGACAAAAGAGTCATGTGGATAGGTATCGGAATGGTTCTGCCCCACGCGATTTGCTACCCACTGATTAAATCCGAGGGTAGCATCACTGAGGGATTCGGAAGATGTGTGTGTCTCTTTTCTGAAAATTCCGGCATGCTGTGTATTACTACACATCGACTTAGCAACAACAAAACGCCTCGGCGTGTCCAACTCCGATGTAATGAGAATTGAACAATCCGCTTGCTCCAAAAGTGTCCCCAATTCATATTGTAGTGACCTTGCACTTTCTGTTAGTGTTACCGCTAACCTTAAGTTGTGCTGATGACAGAAATTTTTTATTCCTCCCAAGAAACACTTCGCAAATTGTGATGTCAATTCTTGCCAGAAAACACTTCTGATAACTGACGAATTATAGGTTTCAGTAAAAAGAATAGGTAGGAAACTTCCACGCTCGCCCGAGGAAGTTCTGTGATTATCTTTGAAGTTTTCTTCTTTAATTCGCTCCAGTAGCGTGCCACTCCATGGTACTGATGTTGCATCCGCTTCAAGCACAGATAAGAAACGTGGCAGTTCAATAGCAAAACCGATTACGGCATCTGTGCCATAAGACTCTACATAACTTGTTAGAACCCGTTTTACAAAGGTTTTAACACCAGAGTCGCTAAGTAAGTCATCAGTGTTTTCTTCAGACTGATAGATGTAAAGAATTGTTCTACCACGTAACCGTTCTGCGACTGAAATGTCCTTTGCTATACAACGTTGAATGTAATCAGTGATGTTATAAAATAACGCATCTGTATGTGGTTCTGCAACCAGATAGAATTGATTAAAAAATGCCTCATCGTTTTCATAAACATTTCGTAAGTATCCTTGGATAGATGCAGCTGTTTCTGATGCCTTAAAATGAAACTCTATAACCCGTAGTCGGTACCGCGTCTGAATTATTGCAGAATCCAATTGGATCCATGCCTGCTTTCTAAACCGAGCAAGTTTGGCTAACGCATCTTGATGTGCTTTTGATTTTTCTATACTTGGATAAGATAGCAAAGCACCGTTTGGAATATAGGTGAAATTCGTTTTCACAACTGATATATCTCCAAGAAATTTGCATATTTGTTGGTTTTGTAGTATACTTTAGAATATGTATTGATTGGAATCTGTTGCCATTTTAACACGTTTTGTTGACAGATGCAATGCGTTAGTTGTCAACTTGCAAATTCCGTTTGTGGTGAAATACAAAATATAAACAGCTACCGGTAGGCGCGCTTTGATGAAGTTAAAAAAAATAAATCGGTAATTTAGCGAGGTTAGAAAACCTCGCCAGCAGCGGGCACATCTGCCTCGTGCGGACAGAAAATTACCGAAAGAATAAGTTAATCTTCATGTAAGCGCTCAGTAAAGTGTATCGTTAATCATAAATCTGCTATATCGTTTGTAGTTATATATTCATTTTGAAAATGAGAATTTTAGAGAACCTAATCACAGCATTTTCAGCACTTCGGGCAAGCAAACTCCGTACAATTCTGACGCTCTTAGGGATTACAATCGGAATTGCAGGTGTGATAGCGATGATGTCGTTAGGTGCTGGCGCCGAAAAACTCATCATGTTGGAATTTGAAAAGATTGGCGGGCCCAGTATGTTTGGTGTCTATCGTCCAGGAATGATTAGGCGTAATCATCGATGGCAACGCAACACAAGCCCACATTATCTAAATATGACGGATCTACGCGATATTATAGAACAGTGTCCATCCGTTGAAGTTGCCACCGTGGAAGGCAGTTATTACATCAACTTTGATATTGAGGGAAAACACCGACCTACCTACATGCGTGCAACCACAGTTGAATATCAAGCAGTTCGCCAATGGCATACCGAAGTAGGTAGATTTCTCGCCGATACAGACATGGACCTCTGGAATAAGGTTTGTGTCATCGGTTCACGAGTTTGGAAAGAACAGTTCAAGGGGATGGATCCGATCGGGAAAGAAGTTGGAATCAATAACAAACGTTTTACTGTTATCGGAATTATGGAAAGCCGCGGTCCAGGGTTAGAGGCAGGCAAAAGTGACGATAATATGATTTTCATTCCGATTACAACTGCCCAAACTCGGTTTTGGGGACATGATAACGTTGGACACATTATGGTTCGTGCAAAAAGTCCGCTTGTGGTAGACCAAGCGGTTAAAGAGGTGCAAACCGTAATTAGACGCAACCACGGTGGGGACGACACCTTTTTTAGAACATGGCAAGCGCAAAAAGGCATTGAAAGCGCGAAAAAGACGATCTTTATTATTGAGTTGGTGTTAGTTATTATTGCTTCTGTTTCGTTGATTGTTGGCGGCATCGGTATTCTAAATATTATGCTCGTTTCGGTTACAGAGCGAATACCGGAGATTGGATTACGAAAAGCTGTCGGTGCAAAAAACTACCAAATTCGGTTCCAATTTCTAACGGAATCGATCCTCCTATGTCTCATTGGCAGTTTGCTCGGTATTGCCTTAGGAGCATTAGTCGGACAAGGTTTTGCGTGGGCAGTCGGCAAATTCATGAGGGGAATGATCGGATGGCCTTCTGTTGTCACCATAAAATCTGTGCTTATTTCTGTTGCAGCAGGTACTGCTGTTGGCATATTTTTCGGTTATTACCCCGCCAGTCAAGCAGCAAAATTAAGTCCAATTGATGCTATCCGACATACATAGTAATACCTGTTTTGACTGATGATTCTCATTAACAAAAGACGCGTTTGTAGTCGAGCAATTCATTGCGCCTCTTCCTGTGAATCAACGCCAAATAAGCGTTTGGTATTTGTCGGGAGCGAGTTCCAGCTCGCGACTTTACCGAGAAATGGCAAAAAACGCGGAAACTAAATAGCCTTATGGATGCATGAATGGAACAAGAGCCGTGGAAAAACTTGGCATTATCGCAGGAGCAGGTGAACTTCCAATCCTTGTTGCGAAAAACGCGGCAGCACAAGGACGAAAACCGATAATCATACAGATCACAAAAACGGATGAACAACGTTTTACTGAAATACAGTGTGAAGTCCATTCTTACGGTGTAGGACAGATCCAGAAAATAACACAGAAACTTCTCGATTTAAACATAAAAGAACTCGTCGTAATTGGAAAAATTGAGCCAAGTATCTTGTTACGTCCCTTCCAAGTTGATGCAACCGCACTCAAGATTTTGGCACAGAATCGTAGCCAAAGCCCCACCTCACTCGTTTCAGCAGTCCTTGAACACTTTCAAAACGCGGGACTCTCTATCCTAAATCAAGATCATTTTCTATTTGATTTATTACCTGAACCCGGTGTACTCACAAAACGCAAACCGAATGATGCACAGTGGGACGATATAAAAATGGGCATAGCGATAGCACGACAGATAGCGAACCTTGATATTGGACAAACTGTTATCATCAAAAATCAGATTATTCTTGCGATTGAGGCTATTGAAGGAACAGATGCCACAATTTATAGAGGTGGAGACTTAGGTGGGAAAGGCGTTGTGGTTGCCAAAGCCGCATCTGAAAACCACGATTTTCGTATTGATGTCCCAACAGTAGGTATGCAAACACTTCAGACGCTACATGCTGTCAAAGGAAGCGTTTTGGCAGTTGAAGCAAGACGAACCTTTGTTATGGAGCCAGAGATCCTATTTGAACAGGCTGACCGTTGGAAGATTTCGATTGTTGCCGTGGAATAAGCTGTATACGACAGCATAGGCGATAAGCAACACTGCAAAAAGCAGCACCTGCCGCAGTCAGAGGGCTTTATCCACACAACGCACAAAAAGACAGGCAGATACCCAAAACGGATAACCTGCCTGTAATTTGAGAGACTACACGAACCGTCATTCAAAAGGGCATTGATGAGAGCCAGCTTCGCCACATTTTAGGCATTTATTGCCTTTATTCGGATCATAGCAATGATAGCAACCTGTGCCGTAACATCTTATACAGTCGGTTGGATGTGGTGGACAAAAGAAGTGATTTGATGCTTCTACGTCGACACATCCCCAATGAAAATGCCCTGCAGGGCATTCTCTACGGTGTTCCCAAAGACTGTCAACTTGTTCCTTGCATTTTGGGCATTCTTTGCCTCCGAAGATTGTGTCAAGTGTCATGCTTATAGAAATGATTGTGCCCATTGTTGGGTTGATAAAGGTAAATAAGTTCATCATTGCGCTGTTTTTGTCTTTTTCGTCTTGTATGCGCTCAAGTTCGTCAGCGCGCCACATGTCTTCTTCTGCGATTAACTTTGCGCGTCTTGCCATGTCCCAGGCGTCGTAATCCGATGGGTGATAGCTATGTGGCATTGTAGAGAAGGTGAGTGCAAAGGTGAGAAATATTACAATAGCAGATAGGCGTTTCATTTTGTTCCCTCCGCGTAAAGTTGTGGAATTTCTAATTCCTTAACTTTATTTATATTTTCCATAAAATCAGGATATTTTCTTTGCATGCGTTTTGCGAAAGCAGGGCGTTTATTAATTTCATCTGAAATCTCTATGATAAGAGATTGATATTTCAATAAACGCTTGCAGAATGCATCCAGAGATTCGGGGGTTGAAAACTTCTCAATGATTTGTACCGGGGTTGGATAGGTGAGGATAAAATTATAATCCCCAACTTCCAGCACATCTACAATTTGCTTTTGGAAGTTTGGTATAAGTTTTTCAAACTCCCTTTGTTCTGCAAAGGCGCGCTCTGCTTCATCCAGCCTTGCCCTTGCTTCCTTTGCTTTTTTTTCCATTTCGGCGAGATATTTCAATGCTTTTTCCCGATCTTCTTGCTCTTTTCTGTGGACTTCAGCATGTTCCTCGTCGGTTAAACTGTCATGTGGATGTGGCTCGTTGGGCGAAGTATCGGTTGTTTCCGGCTTATGTGCAGGAATCTTGATTATTCCCTTATGTGGTTCGTTGTGCCACGTGCCGTCTTGATGCCAATGTCCACCTTCCGCTGCGTCGGGCGGTGGTTGTTTGAACATTGTCAGTTTATCACCGAATTCTTGAATTTGTTGTTGCTTTTGGTTGTATCTCAAGACAGCGAGAGATCCAAATAAAGCGATGACTAATACAAATCCGATTACTTTCGCCAAATGTCTTTGCCAAAAAGATTTTTGGGCTTTCATGAAACTATCCTCCTATGGATTGATTACCGGTTCTGCTGCGTCCATCGTGCAGCGGGGATCGGGTTTAAGTTCGGACAAATCGGTCTTTGTCCACGTGGGGAAACATTCCGACTTGATCTGTTGTTCACAAGGCGGAGGTATATCGGTTGCATCTATGTTAATGTTCACGATGAACAGTCCACCTATAATAAGAACAATGATAGCGATTGCGAGAATCGCTTTTTTGAGAAGCGTTTTCATTATAGCACCTCCAGATAGTATTTTGCTTGGTCGTGGGTTCGCCTACCATCTTTAAAAAATGGTGGGCACCCCCAGCAACCAAGCTAGTACTACCTAATATAAATTTAGATATGAGGTACCCATATTTTTCAGTACTACCTTGGTTGTTTAGTATATTATACAAAAAACTGTAAAAAATGTCAAGTATAAATTAGAAAAAATTGAAATTTAGGCATTTTTTGCTAATTAAACGGATTCCAACGTAAAATGTTTGATTCCATTTCACAAAACAGTGACGTTTGATGCCTTCTTATAATGTTAAGGCACAAGATTATATAGAAAAGGGTGCATAATATGAAAAATTAGACATTTTTTTCTTTACTGTGTAAATAGGTAATAGAAACACTTTACACGTTCAATCAAATTAATATTTGACAAACAAAATTCTATATGGTATTATTGAAGTTAGAATAGCCCAACGCTCATGAGGCGAAATTGGTATAAAGTCTAACGAAAGGAGAATTTATACAATGACTTATGTAATTTGTGAGCCTTGTATTGACCTCAAGGACAACGCTTGTGTTGATGTTTGCCCGGTGGACTGCATTCATCCGCATCCAACTGATGCTCCCGACGAATATGAAGAGGTGAATCAACTGTTTATCGACCCCGAAGAATGCATCGATTGTAGTGTGTGTGAACCGGAATGTCCCGTTGAAGCGATCTTTATGGAAGAAGATGTCCCTGAAGAATGGGAACATTTCACACAAATCAATGCAGATTACTTTCTTTAATCTCAAAAAGAGGGCGAACGGGTTTGTTAATTAGGTGTCCTTATCTAACGTCCTGAAAATTAACATCCGTTTTGACTCCAAATGCTGGAATTTCAACCCACCGAAATCAAACGTTTGCCGCATAGTTTATCAATTCAATGGAAGGATGGACATCGGAGTGAACACACATACCGATTACTCCGAGAGAGTTGTCCGTGTGCACGGTGTGATGCGATAAGACAAGAAAATGACCCGTTTAGGATGGTACCATCGGAAGAATATTGGGAAAAATTACATTTGGTGGGGATTCAACGTGTTGGACGCTACGCTATACAGTTAATGTGGAGCGACGGACACAAGACTGGAATTTATACATTCACCTTTTTACGCGAACTCTCTGACTCAAAGGTTACTTAAGTCACTTTTCTCGCCTCTTTCAACCTGCCAGTTTTTTTAATCATGATCAATCTAACATTACTCCTCTAACAACTGGGCAACCAAATAACAGTTAGGTGTTTTCTGAACAGCACCGAGTGCCTCGCTAAGTTTTTTGCACCTTTGCCAATAGTCGGCATACTTCACAGGTTCATAGTTTTTACGTTGTCCGATGAAAGTTTTTTTACAGCAAGCCAATTCCTTGCCGTTATCAATTGGATAGCCCCATACACGACATATCACTGGGCGATGTTCATAAACAGAGCATACTCCACCAATAAGCATCGGACATTCGCCAGAAGTTTTCCCTTTGACCACTTCAATCGCTTCTATACCTGAATCTTTTATCATATTTTCAGCGGTATAACCCTCCGCTTCTAATACTTTGATAGTCCGCTGTGCTTTTTGACGAATATGTTCGCGTATCTGTTTTGGAAGTGCGTCCAATGCGGTTTTGAGATCGCGTGCTTCCACTTCACTAATTGGTATTGTTGAAGTGTTAAGGCAGCATTGAAAACAATTTGTCGGACAAGGAACCCGACCGTATTCTTCTCGTACCCGTTGTACATCTCTATCAATTTCCGCAACAAGTTCGTGATAGACAGTCATTACATGTTCAATTACCTGTTCAGGTTGCGTTTCCATCTTGTTTCTCCTCTTCAACAACAGTAAACTCACAGATAGCATGTCGAAAAACTACGACCTTAGAACCGTTTTTCAACACCATTTTGATTTCATACGGACTGATCCAGTCAACTGTGCCTTGAAAAATTTCGCCTTCACGAAGGATTATTTCAATTGAATTCCCATCTTTCCGAGCGTGCCGAATTGTTTCTGGATCAATGATATATCCTTCATCTTGAGAGAGAGCGGGTTTGAGTTGTTTCGCTTTAATGTCTTCATTATAGCGAAGAAGCGCAATTACGTTTTCTGCGTCAACGTCCTTATAGCAATACTTCACCTCAGTTTTTGGTACAATTTTTTCCTTACCGTTACAATTAAGTGTTAATCCTGAAAGCGTCATTTCTAACACAATAGCAGGCAATTGTACATCATTATAAAGCGCAAAAAACATCGGTGTTTCAAAATTAATTTGCTTAAGGATATATAGGTCACCGAAACTAAGTTGTCTGGAAGTTTGTTCCTTCTCTTCTGTTACCGTTTCGGTTTGTGTGGTAGAACTTTCACTTTGAGGTCGTTTTCGCGATTGTTCTTGTGTATATTTAGCATTCGTATTAGAATCCTTGTCCTTTGTTTTATCGGAAAACGACTTATCTTCATCAAAGAACTGATCCTGATTTTGGGCTGGAAATCCAGAGTAGCCGCGTGGAATAATAGTTTTACCTTGTCGTAACCACCTTCGTTCTGTCGGTGTTAGCAACACTTCAACGTTTTTAGCGACTAAACCTTTTTCGCCTTCAACAACGCTATACTTTACGCGTTGCCCAACCCGAAGTTCCTCGTATTCTGCATACTTAATCGCGGAACTATGTAAGAAGACATCTTCCTCACTGCTATCTTGTGCGATAAATCCGAATCCTTTATCCAAATTGTAATACTTAATTCGTCCTGTAGGCATTATCTGCTCCTGAGTTTTTCCTCCGCATCGGGAAGATGCCTATAACCATTCGCGTTCCTGCGCCCAGCATTTAATTGTGGCTGCCTCAAAATGATTAAAAATCTGAAAACAACAAAATAGTACACAACGAGAATTTGCCTCGCAACTGAATTGTATGTTTCTTTTGACATAACAACACTTTTTATCTATAATGTAAGCATAGACGTTCTGAACGTTTAAACGTAAATGTCTACTTTTTTCTATATCGAATCTTGCTGGAAACAAGAAAACATTTCAAGGCATACTATAGTACATCATAATCTAATGTATTTGTCAAGTATGATTTTTTATTTAACATAATTATTCCATAATTCAACCACTTTGACGGAAAACAACTTTCCACCTTGCCCGACCACTACACTGCATCTTAGGAAACAATAAACTAATACCATTTCTATTTGATCGCCTTTCATTTACAAAAAACACGTTTGTAGTCGCGCAATTCATTGCCAAATCAACGCCAAATGCGCGTTTGGCATTTGGCGCCTCGGACATTCTTCAACTCAGCTTGAACCGATAATTTCACAATGAAGTCTCATTTTTGAGAAATGGTATAATACCAAATTACCCTAAATCGTAGGGGCGGGTCTCTGTGCCCGCCCTTACCATCGGCAATGAAAACAATGCA
>JAGWBU010000018.1:52342-55339 GCA_021295735.1 Candidatus Poribacteria bacterium
TAAATCGTAGGGGCGGGTCTCTGTGCCCGCCCTTACCATCGGCAATGAAAACAATGCAATTCTCGTTAATTTGGTATAACTCATTCCTAACGCCTACTATTCAAAAGTCTACATAAGGAGAATTTCATGGCAACAGATTTGACACATCACATTCAGTCTATCCGTTTAGTTGATACACATGAACACATGCGGCGTGAAAACGACTGGGTAGAGAATGGTCCCGATATCTTGCAAGACCTATTCGGAAATTATGTGCCAGCAGACCTACATACCGCCGGTGCTACGCCACAGGCAATGGAAAATCTGATGGACTCATCTAAAGACATCAAGTCACGGTTTGAAGGTGTCCGAGAAGCATGGGAAGCGACACAATTTACTGGATACGGCGAAGCAGTCAGTCTTATCGCTAAACATATCTACGGACTTGACGAACTGACTGGTGATGGACTTGCTCAGGCACAAGATAAACTCAAGACAATTCGCACTCCCGGAAAACGTTATCATATTTTACACGACCTTGCGAATTTAGACCATATCCAAACAGATGATTTCAGCTGGCCGTGTACCCTCGACACCTCTGGCCCCGATTTTTTCTTATACGATCTTTCATGGGCAACTTTCTGCAATGGTCAAATTGATCCGAATGCTATCCATGCTGAAACGGGTATTGAAGTCAAAGACCTCGCGTCGTTGAAAAGCGGCATGGAGGCGATTTTTGCCAAACATGCCTCCTGCGCAATCGCAGTAAAAGCACAACACGCTTACAACCGTACACTTCACTGGATCGAACGGAGTGATGCCGATGCTTCCGCAGCGCTCAATGCAGTGCTAATAAAACCAGCCAAAGAAATTGATGAAGCAACACGTCTTTGTCTTGGCGATTGGTGTTGGGCACGTGGTGTTGAACTCACAATTGAACACAATCTCCCGTTCAAAATACATACTGGCTACTATGCAGGCAACAATCGGATGCCGTTAAGCCGTATTCCAGCAGGCAATATGTGTGCCTTATTTGCTCGCTATCTGGATGCAAAGTTTGTTCTAATGCACATTGCATATCCCTACAACGATGAATTGGTAGCACTTGCAAAGCACTATCGCAACATTTGGGTTGATTTTTGCTGGGCATGGAGTATAGACCCTTATAGTTCGCGCGATTTTCTGCGTCGGTGCATTCATGCGGTACCATCAAATAAGTTGTTTGCCTTTGGAGGCGACACTGGATGGCCTACAAGTGCAATGGCTTATGCAATTCAGGCACGAAACGAAATTCGACATGCGCTTGAAGCCGAAATAGCAGATGGATATCTTACCGAAAAACAAGCGATGACGTTTGCTACGCAGATTATGCATACAAATCAGTACGCTTGCTTTGATGTCAACGGCACCCGTGCTAATATTGCCAAAGCAGCATAGTGCTACTGAGCTTACAATTAAATCTAAAAGTACCGATACATTTTCGGTGCTTGTAGTCGCGCAATTCATTGCGCCTCTTACATTTACAGTAATGCGTTGAAATTAAAAGTGGACCGAAATATATTCATAATTATGTGTTTTCTATAAACGTAATTACGAGTCGCGCAATTCCTTCAAGCTTTCTGTATAAGGCGCGTGTGCTACACCCTTTTCGGTAATAATTGCCGTGACTAATGAAGCTGGTGTAACGTCAAAAGCAGGGCTATAGACCTTTACACCCTTAGGTGCGGTCAACTTGCCGAAGCCTTCTGTCACCTCTTCTGCTGAACGTTGCTCAATCGGAATCTCTGCACCGGTTGCCAGTGCAAAATCTAACGTTGATGTCGGGGCAGCGACATAAAAAGGGATGTCGTGTGCCTGTGCAAGAATGGCAACATTATAGGTGCCGATTTTGTTCGCAGTGTCTCCGTTTGCAGCAATCCGATCTGCACCAACAATAACGCACTGGATTTTACCCTCTTTCATAACTTGCGCAGCCATATTATCACAGATAAGTGTTACGTCAATGCCTGCTTGCATTAGTTCCCACGTTGTAAGGCGTGCACCTTGTAACAAGGGGCGTGTCTCATCAGCGTAAACCTGAATCTGCTTACCAGCTTCGTGTGCACTGAACATTACGGCTAACGCTGTGCCGTAGTCGGACGTGGCTAATCCACCAGCATTACAATGCGTCAAAATCGTATCGTTTTCATTGAGCAATGCCATACCGTGTTGCCCAATAGCACGGCACATCGCTTTATCCTCTTCAATAATTTTCTCTGCCTCTGCAAGCAGTACCGCTTTGAGTTCAGAGACAGAAAGATGACTATTTTCTTCAGCTGTTTTTGTAATTCTATCAAGTGCCCAAAAGAGATTAACAGCTGTTGGTCGGGACGTTGCAAGATAATCGGTTGCAGATTTTAGTTCTGCTGCAAATGTTTCATAAGTTTTCGCAGTGGAATTCCATATCCCAAGCACTGTACCCAATGCCCCAGCGATGCCAATTGCGGGCGCACCTCGGACGCGCAATGATTTAATCGCCTCCCAAATAGATGGGAGGTCATCACAATAAATCTGTTTGAATTCATTGGGCAACAGTGTTTGATCTATTAACTTAATCCTACCGTCTGCCCATTCAATTGTTGAAACTGCCATTTTGCGTTAGTATCCTCCTCTTATAGTGAAACCCATAATTATTTTTACGTTCTTATTCTTATGTGGATTTCAAACACAAGATAAATTTAAGAGGCGCAATGAATTGCGCGACTACAAACACCGCTAACCGTCAGAAACGAAATTGCTGGATTATCTCTTGTAGGAAGGTTTACAAAGCTTTCCACCACCCCTGGTAGGCGCGTTTTGTAAACGCGCCGTTTATTGTGTCTTAGGTCTGGGTCCGGCGCGTTTACAAAACACCAAATCAACGCTATGAATGCCTTTATGGCATTCCCCGTATGGCATGCTGCCAAATCAACGCAGCATGCGCCAAATCAAGAAATCAACGGTATGAATCATGGCGAATCATGTAGAATACCAAAAGCG
>JAGWBU010000018.1:55475-73508 GCA_021295735.1 Candidatus Poribacteria bacterium
TAGGCATTCATCCAAATCAACGCAGCATGCGCGTATGGCATGCTGCCAAATCAACGCTGAATGCGCGTGTAGGCATTCAGCGGGGTTGAAAACCCGCCAAATGCCAAAAAGCGCATTTGGCGTTGATTCACTCCCACAAGAAAGTGTATTCTTAAGTTGACACTTATGGGTAGAGCGAAACACACACCCATCAAATCCATAACTCATCTTTGCGATCATCAAATTGGGCAGGTCAACTGACCAAGTTCATTCGTTAACCGAAGGTTTTCAGCATAATTTACCGGACAATCAATAACCGAAGGCACATTTTGACTGAATGCATCTTTTAATATTGGAACAAGCTCGTCGCTGCCTTCAACTCGATAACCTTTAGCTCCAAAAGCATCTGCGTACTTGACAAAATCAGGATTTGTGAAATCAATGTATGCTGGCCTACCAAAACCGTTCATCTGTTTCCATTCAATCAGTCCATAAGCTTCATCGTTGAAGATGAGTGTAACAAACGGTACACCTGTTCGTGTAGCCGTTTCAAGTTCCTGAGAGTTCATCAAGAATCCACCATCACCGCACACGGCGAGACATTTCCGCTCCGGATAGATGAGTTTTGCTACGAAAGCACCCGGAACAGCGATGCCCATAGACGCAAACCCATTTGAAATAATGCATGTATTCGGTTGAGAACACGGATACATACGGGCAATCCACATTTTATGTGCACCAACATCGGAGATGAGTATATCGTCTTCTGCGAGTACGGAACGGATATCGCTTAAGATTTTTTGCGGTTTCATCGGGAACTCTTTATCATCGCGATGCTCAGTAAGTTGATCGAGAATTATTTTCCGCAAGGTGTTTGAAGCATACTCAGAATCTTTTGGATAAATTTCTTGTGCCATTAAATGCCTGATACTCTGTCTAATATTCCCCACCATTTCCACATCAGTAACATAAGATGCATCGCTTTCGCTCGGTTCTGTATCAATATGGATCAGTTTTTTGTCGTGATTAGGATTCCATAAGCGCGGATGGTATTCCACAATATCGTACCCGATAGCGATGACGAGGTCTGCCCGGTCGAACCCGCATGAGACAAAATCGTTTGCTTGAAGTCCAACGCTGAGGAGGGAGAGTCGGTGCGTCCACGGAATGCTGCCTTTGCCCATAAAAGTGTGCGCGACAGGGATATTTGTCATCTCGGCAAATTGCGTTAGAATTCGAGAAGCATTTTGGCGAACAACGCCATTCCCTGCAAGGATAATCGGTTGTTTTGCATCATTGATCAGTTGTGCTGCCCGTTGGAGACAGGACACCACAGGCTCTGCTTCACTGGGGAAATCATGCCGCATAGGTTCGGCTTCTATTTGCATCTTTGCCACGTCTTCTGGCAAGTCAATGTGTGTTGCGCCAGGTTTTTCACCTACTGCAGTTTTGAAGGCTTTGCTGATTGATTCAGGAATAATTTCAGGTAGATGAACAAGCGTATTCCATTTTGTCATCGGTTTGAAGACTGAAACCACGTCCATGTATTGATGCGATTCTTTGTGCATTCTGTCTAAACTCGCTTGCCCTGTGATAGCAACGAGAGGTGCTCTATCCATATTCGCATCAGCAACACCAGTTACAAGGTTCATTGCACCGGGGCCAAGTGTAGCAAGACATACTCCTGCCCTACCAGTTAGACGACCGTAGACATCTGCCATGAATGCGGCACCGCGTTCATCGCGTGTTTGAATGAATTGGATCTTGGATTCTAACAGAGCATCCATCAAATCCATATTCTCTTCACCCGGTATTCCAAAAATATATTCAACGTCCTCATTCTCCAAACATTTCACAATCAGTTCTGATGCTTTCATGGTATTACTCCTGAGCACAGCGATAAAAGTTGTTTTTCCTACGCGGATTCAATACAATTAACTATAACAGATTAAATTTGAAATTGCAATTTTATTGGTTCGTAATAACGCATTCATCACCATTTAAGATTACATTTTACTTTTCTGAAGAAAAAACAGTAGGTTCACAACAAAAAGGATTAAACGGAAGGTTTTGCTAATCTATGAGGAATTATTCTATTTATTTTTATTTTATTATACTTCTAATATGTTTGCTGAGTAGTATCACGACCAAGGCTTCAGAACAAATTATCGGTTCATCTCAAACCGATTCAGATTCACATAATCTCTATGAGATAACCCACACACCAAGAGAACTCGTTGTCCGTTTACATTCCACTACCTCTTTTGTGCAGTTCAGGGCATTCAGCAAAAAATTAGGTGCAGCATCCGTTTCCCCTGTTTTTCCTCCAACTACTCCTGCGGGGCGACATCCGTTGCTCAATCGTATTTATCTCGTCCGATTTCTTACCATTTCGCAGTTAGAACAGTTGAAGCAAAAGTATGCGGAACATGCATTAGTTGAAGACGTTGAAATGAACAGACTCAACCGGTTCTGTGCAGAGACGATCCCTAACGACCCACGATATAATGAACAGTGGAATCTGAAGGCGATGAATTTGCCAAAAGCATGGCGCATTGAACAGGGAAAACCAAATGTGGTTGTAGCAGTTGTGGATAGCGGTATAAAGAAAGAACATCCTGAGTTTCGTAATCAGCTTTGGCGGAACCATGGCGAAATTGCTGATAATGGCATTGATGACGATGGAAACGGCTACATTGACGATATTAACGGGTGGGATTTTAGCGATGCACCCACACTCCCAGGACACGGTGATTGGAAAGAGCGCGATAACGAACCCGATGATGAGACGGGGCACGGCACACATGTTTCTGGAATTATCGCTGCGGAAACAAATAACGGTCTCGGAATTGCTGGGATCGCTTGGCAGTGTCGTCTGATGCCGCTACGAGCGGGATTTCGGATTGGTGCAGGCGCGTTCCTACAAAATGATGATGTCGCTGCAGCTATTGTTTATGCCGCTGATAACGGTGCTGATGTTATCAATCTGAGTTTAGGGGATACTGTGAACGCATTTTTAATTCAAGATGCAGTTGATTACGCCTACAATCGCGGGTGTATCCTTGTTGGTGCTGCCGGAAATTCGCCGGAGCCAGGAGCGTATTATCCTGCTGCGTTAAACACCGTCCTATCTGTTGCTTCGCTGGATAGAAATCTCCAATTGGGAAACTCCAATTTCGGTGCATCAATAGATATCGCTGCACCAGGTGAAGAAATTTTGAGCACGGATCTCAATACTGGTCAATCTTCTCCTGGATACGGATATAATTACCGATCTGGCACTTCAATGGCTGCAGCGCATATCTCTGGTGTCGTGGCGTTGTTGGTTTCTGCGAATCCATCGTGCAGCCATACAGAAATTCAGCAATGGTTGACGGGTACGGCGAGAGAACTGTCCATAACACATCTCGTGGGAGCAGGACTTGTTGATGCCTACGCTGCATTGACAGAACATATCGGACTCACCGCGCATATTACTATTACACCGCCCTCGCAAACTGAAGTATCAGGGAATAACAGCACGATTGAGATTTTTGGGAGTGCTGGAGGCTCTGGATTTACACAATATTGGCTTGAATACGGTGTTACCGAAACACCTGACCTCTGGTTTCGTATAGGGTTTCCGCAAACCGAACCGAAGTATAACACCGTTCTTCACGAGTGGGATACCTCAGCGTTGGAGGAAGGCACTTACACATTACGTCTTAGCGTTAAGGCTAAAGATGGAAAATCTATCAGAGACAAAATAGTTGTTGAAATCTATCATACGCTTCCCCGAATTTCCAAACATGAAGCAGGGATATGGCTTTCAGGAAACTATTATGATACGACTATTATTTGGCAGACAGATGTGCTAACTGCTGGGGCAGTTGAAATCTTTTCAAAAACAGAAAATCACACAATTATATCCAATAATTCACCGCTACGGGTTGCGCGTTCGGATTCGGTGAATCTTCAGCATATCGTCTATTTGTCCGAGTTAGGGTTACCGTCAGGTGAATACATGTACCGTCTGAAGACACAAAACCAAACTGGGGTTATACGGATTGATGATAATGAGAGGCAATTATATCCGATTACAGTGCGCGACGAACAAATTCAACCATCTCATCTACTTCAAACAACGTCTGCACAGTTCGGTTTGCACGGGATTGTAACATCTAAAGATATAAACGGAAATGGGAAGTTAGAACTGATCGCTGTCGAAACAGGCACATCTTCTACCCATGTTTTTGAAACAGATCAAAATGGAAATCCAGTAATGATTTTTTTATTAAATCAACCAGTATCGCGACTATGGGCAACCGCAGACACAGATGGTGATGGACTCATAGAACTTTTAGCCAACGAATCAGAAGATACATTTTTATTAGAACAATCTGCACCAGGGCAATTCCCGAACGTGCGAATCTGGGATGCTGAGGGAATTTGGGGTGGAACGATCGCGGATTTGGATTTGGACGGTAAACCAGAAATCTTTTCACGTCATGATGCCACAGATTCTATCTGGGTCTACGAATCAGACGCAAATAACAGTCATAACAACATTGCAATACTTGAAAATCCAACGCAAGGAAAAAACAAGATTCCAACAAGATTCGCCACGGGTGATTTTGATGCGGATGGACAGAGAGAAATTTTAGCGGGAGATAATGATGGCTCACTATTTATATATGAAAATGTGGGAAATAACCAATACCAACAAACGTGGATTGGCACACTTCCGGATGTTATACCGCATCTTTTTGCCGCGGGAGATTTGGACGGTGATGACATCCCAGAATTTGTTGTTGGTGCAAAGGTTTGGACAACAGAATTTGATCTTCCGCGTCAACATTGGCTTTTTACAATTTTCACATCAAACGGCAACGATTCCTATGATATAGTATGGCATCAACGAATTCGCGAACTTCAAGATGGTGAAAGTGGAATAACAATTGCGGACGCTAACAACGATGGTAGAAATGAATTGTGTATCGCTGTTTCCCCAAACTTTTACCTCGTTCAATATGATGGGATTACTTTCCGTCCTATTTGGCATCATCCCGCAACCAGTACATTCAATCCAATTGTCGCTGATATTGATAACGATAATAACAATGAATTGCTGTTTAATACTGAAGGCGCGTTGAGCATTTTTAAGAATTCTCACGGTAATGTCTCACAAAGTGAAAGCGGCGAAGTTTCAAGTCAATCTGATCCAGTATCTGTCATTCCGACTGCACCGCCGCAAATGACTTCAGCTGTCTATTCTCCACCACATCAACTCCTATTAACGTTTAACAAACCGATGCATATTACTGTAGCAAGCCCTTCGCGTTACCAGCTGCACAGACAAAAAAAGCAGGACGGCAGCGGAACAGAAGTTAGTAACACGGATAAATATGTGCCGCAATCTGCTATTTTTGATAGATCACGCAAAAGGGTCGTGTTAACGTTTTCTACTAATGTATTCAATGCAGATAACTATTATGAGATTGAAACGTTTCAACTTTCCGACATATATGGAACTGAGATTCCTAAAGACAAAGGAACGTTGGCGGTAGAATTTCCTATACAATCTCACGTAGAAATGATTGTTTATCCAAATCCTGCACGAGATAATCAAGTTACGTTTGATAGATTACCTGCAGGTAGCAGTGTTTACATTTACGATGTGTCGGGGAACCGTATCGCATCCCTTATTCCAACTGAAGATGACATAGCAGGGAATAGGTGCAGAAAAGTCTGGTCGTTAGATGGAGTCAGCAGTGGTGTGTATATTTATGTATTAGAAACTGAAACGGGGCAGCAAGTTGGTAAACTTTCTGTTATTCGATAAATTTATAGTAAGTCTATATTTTACCAACCGTAGGCGCGATTTCAAATCACGCCTACAAGAGAGTGTTTTTATATTTTAACGTGAACTTGATAATTAGAATGAATATAAATGTCCGTTGGGTAGAGCGAAGCGAAACCCATAAATCAACACTATGAATGCCTGAATCAACGCCAAATGCGCCTGTGGCATTTGGCGCATGCTGCGTTGATTTGGATTTTCTGCTTGAATCTCGTTCAATCGGGCGGACAAGGTCTCCCTCCCACAATGTCTGAGTATTCTATCGGGCTTAGAAAGCCCTCCCACAAGAAAAAATCCAGCATTTTTTTCTTAAGTTTACACCTATGGGTAGGAGAGTCCTAAAGAGTTGGGTTTCACTTATTTTTCGGAAATATCGTCCTCAATAGCTCAACAACCTCTCTTTACGGTCTGTTTTTATTGTCCATTTCCGTTCTACTCCACCGAATGCCATAGGCGCATTCGGTGTTGATTCCCTACGGGATTTATCAAACTCACGTTATTTTAAATTCTATTACGTTGCAAATCAAAGAATATCCTGTAGAAGGGCAATCAAACTGAAACACAATCAGTCCGAATTACTTTTTTATCCCGCGTAGATTTAGAAATGAGGAACTGAAACGAGGAATTTTCTGAGAATCTGTCTCGTAAATATGAGATAAGACACCTAATATTCCTGGTCGTGATTTCCTTGTATGGCGCATCTTTTTTACAAGTGCGTTTTGAATAACTTTAGCACCTATATCCGGATGCTTAGATTGTTGGACGATCTCTGCCAAGTGATAGTGAGCCGGAACATAATCGCTTTGGAGTCGGATAGCTTGTTCTAAAACGTTTGTTGCCTTATTCAATCGACCACTCTTACCGATAACCCACCCCAACGTATCGTGATAAGAAGGAACATCCGAATTAAGCCTAACTGCGGCGTATGCAAGTGCTTCAGTAAGCAGATGTTTCTGCTGATACCCATCTGAATAGAGTTGCGCAAGATTGTTGTAGGCTTCTGCTTCGTTAGGGGCAATTTCTATGGCGGTTTCATACGCAAGCCGTGCTTTGTGAAGATGCCCAAGACGTTTGTACGCTGTACCGAGAATGTTATAGGTCTTATAATCGGATGAAACTTTCTTTTCGTTCGCCGCTCCGTTAGATGGATACGATGCTTCAGCAACAAATGGCTGATACACTTGAGTTTCCCGAGTCTGCAGATAGAATTCGTATGCCTCCACTGCAAGGGCGTATTGGTTTTCCTGAAAATGTGCAAATCCCAGATTCTTATATAAGACAGGATCCATTGAATCAATTCCTCGGATAAGTTCAAACATTTCAATTGCACTGCGGTAGTCCGATTGTTGTATGAAGAAACTTCCGGCATCTAAATAGTGTTGAGGATTTTCCACAAAAGCAATTTCTGTACTGGGAAGATACGGTGGGCGAGGACGCCGTTGCATTTGCGAATACACCAGGGCGACTGTTGCAGCAGCGAGCAAACAAAATAAGACAAGATAGAGCCGCGTGCGTGAGACCAATTGCTTTGAGAGATACGCATTAGGTCGCAACATAATAGCGAAAACGCTCGGATTAAATTTTTGATCCTCTTGTTCATAAATGACAACAGAAGTATTTGGGACCAGGACCGGTAGTGCAGGTGTAGAACTATGCTTATGAAGCGTTTTTACTTTTGGTGGTGAATCTTTGGGGGGATCAGTATCCTCTTTTATCTCGGTTGCGTAAGTTTCTGAAGACGCTGCGGAGTCAGAGGGTTCTTCGGGTGTTGTTTCATCAGTTTTTGGTGTTTGTTCTATTACTAAATCAATTATCGGTGTTTCAATTTCCTCATCCGGAGGGATATTTTCTCCAGCATGAGGCAAGGGTTCGGCGGTATCTTCAATAATTAATTCATCAGAACTCGGTGACAACTCGTCGGAATAGTCTTCGCTTTCAACTACGTTTTGGCTGGTAGTTGTTTGGTCCGACGTTGGTTGTTCTAATTCAAAATCGTATGAGTCGCTAAGATCCTGCGTATCTGGAGGATCGTTAATTTCCGCTGTCGTTTCTGCGGTGTCTGTTTCTGGATGTCTGGCGACGATTAGGTCTACGCTTTTCTGAACTTCCCTACGAGTTAAAGGTGAAACTTCTGTTCTTAAAAGAGATTCAAGTGTTGGCAGCGCATCTGCAGTACCTATGCTTCCAAGTGCTTCAATGAGAGTCCAGCGAGTTAAATCGCTATCTTCTTTTTTTAAGGCATCTACAAGCGCGGATGTTGCCTCTGAGAAATTGCATTTCTGCAGTGCATTCGCTGCTTCGCGCCGCACACCAGAAGCAACATCGGACAACGCTTTCAGGAGAAAAGGCAGAACTGTGGTGCCGCCTATTTCTGCAATTTCTAAAACCGCTGCTCTACGAGTCGCTATTGGCTGCGAGGTATCTGTTATATTCTGTGTGAGTTTTTCAAATGATGCCATAATTTATTTACAGGTACATCTTGTGCGTCCATTTACAGCATTGCAAATGGAACTGATACGATTCTCACATAATTTACTCTAATATCTCTATTAGGTCGCACTGTGCTGAATCTGTATAAATGTTATTCCTAATAAAACGATTTCTTACGCAAAAAGATACACCTTTTGCCAATATCATCTCTTTACCCCTTTATGTAGGTTGGGTTTCGCTTCGCTCTACCCATAACTGTCAACTTAGGGAGATATTTCTTGTGGGAGTGAGTCAACACCAAATGCGCTTTTTGGCATTTGTCGGGCTTACCATAACTGTCAATTTAAGGTATTGAATCCGTTTTTAACGGTTGTTATAGCCTCGTAGAGGCGGTATGTTTATAGAAAAGGTGTTGTCCTGTGTTCTTGAACCTCGTAGAGGCGGTATGTGTATAACTTATATGTCGCTCCTACGGAGCTCAATCAGAAATATAGAAAACTAAAAACCCTGTCTCTCTTGACTATAATTGACTTGACATTTCCAAAAAATATCTATATCATGAAACATATCTTTTAGGTCATTGGAGAGATTTATGACACAAAAACTTTTTGAATGTTTTTTTAATCAAGGGGTCAGAAAAAATCACAATATTTCTTGTCTGTTGTTAAGATTATCCCTAATAATTTTTCTGTTATCAACCCTTGCGCTATCGACGGTTTTCTTATCTTTGCCAGCAGAAGCCGACTCTCACGCAAAGGGAGGCACATTTATTTTTGGTCGTGGTGGCGACTCTGTTGGATTAGACCCAGCCCTTGAGGAAGATGGAGAATCTTTCAAAGTCTGCGATAACATCTACGATACACTCGTTCAATATAAAGATGGAAGCACTGAAATTGAACCCGGTCTCGCTACGAGTTGGAAAAGTTCAGAGGACGGTTTGACATGGACATTTCACCTGCGTAAAGGCGTAACTTTCCATGACGGAACTCCTTTTAACGCTGAAGCAGTTCTTTTTTCGCTTAACCGACAACATGATAAAACACACGCCTTTCATGATGTTGGTGGAAGTTATGTTTACTGGATTGCTACAGGGTTAGCAGAGATTGTAGATAAAATTATTGCTGTTGACGAGTTTACAGTCCAAATCCACCTTAAAACTGCTTATGCACCTTTTATTTATACCATTGCGATAACTTCCTTTTCCATTGTCAGTCCAACAGCAGTTAAAGAATTAGGCGATGAATATTCTAACAATCCAGTTGGCACGGGTCCCTTCAAGTTTGTTCAGTGGGATAGGGGCGATAAAATAGTGCTTGCAGCAAACGATAATTATTGGGGTGGACGACCAAAGTTAGATAGAGTGATTTTCCGTTCTATTCCCGATAACGCTGTAAGACTCATTGAACTACAGCGAGGGGGTCTCCATGCGATGGAGTTCCCAAATCCAGATGATTTGCAACAAATTCAAGATGATGAAACGCTTGAGCTGCTATCTCAACCGGGGACGAATATCGGTTATTTAGCAATGAACCTGGACAAACCACCTTTGGATAACCTTAAGGTGAGACTTGCAATTAACCATGCCATTAACAAATCCGAGATAATCAAGCATCTTTATCAAGGACTCGGCATACCAGCGAAGAATCCGATCCCACCGACAATGTGGAGTTATGACGATACAATTGAGGATTTCAACTATAATCCGAAATTGGCAAAACAACTTCTCGCCGAAGCAGGATATCCGAATGGCTTTGAAACGACACTCTGGGCATTACCTGTTCCACGTCCCTATATTCCTGACGGACGCGCACTTGCAGAAGTTCTTCAGTCTGAACTTCGAAATGTTGGTATTGAGACGAAAATCGTAACTTATGACTGGGGCACATATCTTGAGAAAACCAAAAATGGCGAGCACGATATGGCAATGCTCGGCTGGAGTGCCGACCTCGGTGACCCAGATAACTTTTTCTATTTTCTCTTGAGTAAATCTTCAGCGGAAAAACCCGCAGGAAATATCGCTTTTTATCGTAGTGATGCGATGCAAAATGTTTTGGAACAGGCAAGAGCAACCTCAGATAAAGAGAAGCGAATATCACTATATCAACAAGCACAGCAGATATTTCACAAAGATGTGCCGTGGGTACCGTTAGTACACGTAAAACAGATTTTAGTCGTAAATAAAAAGGTAAAGAATCTTACACTTCATCCATTAAATTGGAAATATTTCCGAAATGTTTCACTTGAAAGGTAAAGTATAAAGAAAATAACTTTTGTTGTAATAATACTCGCTTTTTCATTTCTGTTATTAACAGGAATGAATGCACAAAACGGAACCGTCCCAGGTGATGTTAACGGGGATGGTGTCGTGAACATCCTTGATTTGACCTACGTCGCCTCACATTTCGGTGAAAGTTTTGACCCAACACAAACACCGAACCCTGATGTCAACGGTGACAGCATTGTCAATATCTTAGACTTAGAGCGTATTTCATAAATCTTATGTAGGGCGAGGTCCCTGTGCCTCGCCATCTCTCAAAAGTGCAAACAACGGGCGGGCACAGGGACCCACAGAGCGAAATCTAACAAAATTATATTTATGAGATACGCTCTAGTTATTGTTGCCAGTATGATAGGTAAAAGCGAACCCGAAATAAGCGCCCTGATTTTTGGGCGGGGTGGTGATTCTATTACGCTTGACCCATCACAGATGCTTGACGGGGAATCAGCGAAAGTTTGTGATATGGTCTACGATACACTTGTCCAATATAGGGATAATACAACCGATATTGAACCCGCATTAGCGGAAATGTGGGAAAGTTCTGCAGATGGTTTAACGTGGACTTTTCGCTTACGACAAGGAGTCGAATTCCACGATGGCACTCCGTTAAACGCTAACGCAGTCGTCTTTTCATTGACTCGCCCAAATGCACTGTCCGGTAGTTTTTACGAAGAATTTATAGATCGGATTACGCCGTTAGATGATTTGATTGTTCAGATTTCTCTCAAAACACCTTTTGGGCAGGGAAACCAGCGATCAACAGACTTATCTTCCGATCTATTCCTGATAATGCTGACAGACTTATGGAACTCCAGCAAGGTAATATCCATGTTATGGAATTTCCGAACCCTGATGAATTGGCAATGATTCGCGGTGACGCAAGGCTTGAACTCTTAATGTAACCGAGTCTGAATGTTGGCTATTTGGCGATGAACATGGAAAAACCACCGTTTGATAATCTAAAGGTCCGACTCGCGATTAACCATGCAATCAACAAAGCCGAGATTATTGAAAGCCTATATCAGGGCACAGGTGTCCCCGCGAAAAATCCAATTCCACCGACATTATGGAGTTATGATGATTCAATTGAAGATTATGCCTACGATCCGGAACTCGCGAAACAACTGCTCGCTGAAGCTGGTTATCCCAATGGATTTGAGACGACACTCTGGGCACTCCCTGTGCCACGTCCCTACATCCCGAACGGACAGGCACTTGCAGAGGCACTGCAATCTGACCTCCGAAACATCGGCATTGAGGCAAATATCGTAACTTACGACTGGAACACCTATATTGAAAAGACCAAATACGGTGAACACGATATGGCAATGCTTGGCTGGAGTGCTGGTGGTGATCCTGATAGTTTTCTCTACTATCTTTTGAGTAAAACGACAGCGCAGAAACCGGCACTCAATATAGCCTTCTATCAAAGCGATGAGATGCAGGATGTGTTGGACCGCGCAAGGATGAGCACAGATAGAAGTGAACGCATTGAACTTTATCAACAAGCACAAGCAATTTTCCATAGAGATGTACCGTGGGTGCCGCTGGCACATGCACAACGACTTTTGGTCATTGATAGAAGTGTTAAGAATATCAAACTTGCGCCTGTCGGATGTAAATATCTCCGTCGTGTATCGCTTGAATCGGAATAAGAATTTTCCAAAGTATCCTAACAAGATTACTATAGTTTGGACAATTCTTGTCTCGTGAAAGTTGAGTTTTCAATGGAAGTCTATTTTCTACGAGTTTTGCATATCGGTGGAACATCATGAAAAATGCCGCACTCCAGCGAAGTGCTATGCGTCGGAAATCACGGACCGCTCCGCTGGAGCGGATATGTCCGTTCATAATGTGGCTATAAACATATTGCTCCGCTGGAGCAAAGAGGTTCTGTTTTGTCTATCGTGTGTTGATTTGGTGAAAAAATTAGTGAACCAATTCCTTATATCAACTCACGTTTTAAAAAATTGTCCAAAGTTTAGTAACAAAATTAATAGGAATAATAAATGTCAGAACCCGAATTTCGCGTAGGTATAACGCGCGACTTCCTCAAACCTGACGGAAGTTCAGATTTAGATAACATTGCCGGTCCACTATTTGAAAAAGCAGGTTTGGACTGGGAATATATTGCAGAAAATACACCCGCATTATCCGCTGCACAGGTGAAAGATTACGACGCGCTCTTGGTGTTGGGCGCGGGCATCACGACTGAAACATTCACAGATGTTGACAGATTGGCAATCATAGCAAGGTTTGGAGTCGGATACGATAAGGTAGATGTGCAAGCCTGCACCGAAAACGGAGTTTTATTGACAATCGCACCGGATGGTGTGCGTAGACCGGTTGCCACTTCTATCCTCACTTTTGTACTGTCCCTAAGCCATCAGTTGTTGATAAAAGACCGACTTACCCGAACCGGCAGATGGACAGATACCAAAGACTATATGGGCATGGGTTTAGTCGGTAGAACACTCGGTCTTGTCGGAATGGGCAATATCGGAAAAGAGACATTTAAACTGGCAAAACCTTTCGGCATGCGCCATATCACTTTTGATCCCTACGTCACACCGTCTGACGCTGCTGAAGTCGGGGCAGAAATAGTAGACTTGGATACCTTGATGCAAACTGCTGATTTTGTCTGTGTCTGCTGCCCGTTGACTGAAGAAACGCGGGGACTTGTTGATGCCAGATGTATCGGGCTGATGAAACCGACCGCTTACCTAATAAACACCGCACGCGGTCCGATTGTTGACCAGAAAGCACTCACTGATGCACTTCAAAACGGACGCATACAAGGCGCAGGCCTTGATGTCTTTGAGCAGGAGCCGATCAGCGATGATGATCCACTCTTAAGTCTGGATAACGTAATCGTTACCCCACACAGTATCTGTTGGACAGATGAGTGTTTTGATGGTAACGGTAAGAGCGCGTGTGAAAGTATTATCACCGTTGCTTCTGGGCAAATGCCAACGTGGATTGTGAACCGAGATGTTATAGATAGTCCAAAACTGCAGAAAAAGTTGGCACGATGAGTTTTGTGTTAAGAACACAGTAGGATTTACATGTGTGTCTTAATAAGGGTGATTTAGGGTAATCTATAGCATACAAGATACAGTAAGTTGACCTACACGCACAGTAGTACTTCCCACCCACAACAATATCTACTCTCTCAAAGGTTGATGCTGCTTCGGTAATATGTTTTTCCCAACTTGCAGAATTATGCAACCTTTTCCTCGCCATTCGCGTCACTATAGTGAACTTTGAAAATAAAGAGACATATTTTCTGTAGGAGCGATCTCCGAATCGCGACGAATCTCACTGATAGTCGGGAATCGGAGTTCCCTCCCGCCAAATGCCAAACGCGCATTTGGCGTTGATTCACATCTCAAAATGTATAACTTCCCATTTACAAAAAACGCGTTTAATGTGAATGTCGGACGCACATTCACCAAGCGCAATTCATTGCGCCTCTTATCAGGGTTATTTAGTTTTCTATATTACTGACGCATTTTATCACATGTGTTAATGCTTTATAATAGTATCGTCCGTTGGGTAGAGCAACAGCGAAACCCATAACTGTCAACTTAAGAAAAAATGCTGGATTTTCTCTTGTGGGAGGGGTTCGTGACAATTGAATGCCTCTGCCCTTAATAGTTACTACATTTGACTACTTTCCCCAAATATGTTATTATTTAAAAAATGAAAACTTGTTGTGCGTATTTCCGCACCTGTAAAGTTAGTCGGTAGTCGGACGTGGTGGGTTACCCCAGAGGCCGCTGATATAACCAACGCGGTTGAAATCAGATATTTGGTGTGTGGTCAACACATTTGGATTCTTGGAAATGCTTGGGTAAAATTGGAGTTCACGACCCATTTCAGCGAGTTGTGCTGGAGTCGGCATAATTTTATCTGTTTTATAAGAGACCCGTTCGGTTGACATTGTTGTTTTACCTAATCTAAATTTTGAATTCATTTTACCATAAACACATCCAAAGTAGAAGAACTATAATACATTTTGAATTGAGGTTAATTAATGGCGCATGCATATACCCCCGGACTTAAGGTCACGGAGGGGACGACAATTGAGAAAAAACGTAGGCTCCCGCTTGAAGGCGAAGTCCTTGTTGAAACTGGTGCTGCGGTTAAGGCTGAGGATATCGTGGCAAAGGCAGATTTGCCGGGCAACGTGCAGTTGCTAAACGTTGCGAACCTACTCAGTGTTCCACCGGAAGAAATCGCAGAATACATGCTCAAACCTGTAGGCGAAACTGTCTCAGAAGACGAAATTATCGCTACAACAAAAGGACTTTTCGGACTTTTCAAATCGCAGGCACATTCACCGATTAGCGGCACGATTGAATCAATGTCCGATGTCACAGGACAAGTTATCCTTCGCGAACCTCCTATCCCTGTTGAACTCAAAGCATATACTGATGGCACTGTGACTGAGACTATTCCAAAGGAAGGTGTCACTGTAGAAACTTATGGCACTTACATCCAAGGCATCTTCGGTGTTGGCGGTGAAACTTTAGGCGACTTAGTTATTGCGGTCAATTCTTCAAGTAAGGAGTTGACTGAAGAACAGATTTTGCCAGAACACAAAGACAGAATCCTCGTTGGCGGTGCACTCGTCACAACAGACGCAATTCAGAAAGCGATCCAACTTGGCGTCCAAGGCATCATCGCGGGCGGTATTGATGATGCGGATCTACGGCAACTTCTCGGCTATGAACTCGGCGTGGCAATTACCGGTTCTGAAGAACTCGGCATTACACTTGTCATCACCGAAGGATTTGGAAGTATCGAAATGGCGGAACGCACTTTTGCACTGCTAAAAGCGCGCGAAGGCATGAAAACTTCCATCAACGGTGCAACCCAAATCCGGGCGGGTGTTGTTCGTCCGGAGATTGTTATCCCGTTCGTTTCCGAAGATGAAGACACAACCGCTGATGCTCTCGTAGGAATGTTAGAGATCGGCAGTCCTGTACGTGTTATTCGTGAACCGCATTTCGGAAAATTGGGACGCGTCACTGAGTTGCCGATTGAACTACAACAATTGGAAACGGAAGCAGAAGTGCGGGTGCTTCAGGTTGAATTTGAAGACGGAGAAAAAATAACGCTGCCACGTGCTAACGTTGAAACAATTGAAAAGAGATAAGCCATCTTAACTGGAGATACGCCATGCCAGACACAAACGAAAACACACAAGAACCCCAACAGCGAATTAATCGGCATTTCTTACGTTATCTACGTGAAGACGCCAAACTTACACGGGAACAACTTGCACAGGAAATGGATGTCGAAACCGAGTTAGTCCATCACTGGGAATCGGGAAGACGGCAACCGAGCCAAAGACACCAATTTGATTTAGAAAAATTGTTCGGCATTGAAGCAGGGGCACTCTGCCTCGAAATGCCACAACTCCTCATTGAAGATTTCAGCGCCGCATATTTTGGTGATGAATCTGCTCGTGAACGCCTCGAATGGGTCGAGAAAAACAGACGACTCGGACAGTCCCTTTCAGTTATTCCTACACAATCCAAAACACGCGCAAGTGAACTTTTCGCAGAATTGCTTGAAGAAGTCCTAACTCCTTAAAATCTCCTTTAAACCCAACTTTTTAACATATTTTGCATAATTATTGTCAAAAAACGACAATTTATTGTTAATTACTTGACATTTTTTGATTTTTTGTGTATAATTATTGTTAATATTATACAATTCAGTGTTAATTGCTTGACATTTGATTGCATCTATTGTATAATTATTGTTAATCACTGAGAGATAACGCACTAAAAAGAGACGCGCATGGTGCGCGTCCTCCACTGACGAGTGGAAAACCACGGTGCATCACAAAAAATCTCTCATAACAGACACGTCAATGTGGTGTGTCACACAACAATCGGAGGTTTATTGGTGCGATAGCCTTCCTGATAATAGTTGCAGGTGCGTGTTATCTATGGTACCAACACGATACGGCACCCTATAGGCAAGAGGCTGCTGAATCCGCCAAGTTACTCCGTCAACAGGAAGCCACCAAGAAAGTGGATACTGTGAACAAAGCGGAACAGGCAGCTGATGCACCTGCAGAAAGCACAACGCAACATGGTGAGAAACCGCTAACCAATGCGACTGGTGCAGAAACGGAAATAAGCTCCAATGAACAAACTGAAGCCGTTACTGCATCTATGCAGGAAACTGAAAAGACGGAAATAGTAAAAGTGTCGCCTTACGGTTTCGGTCCATATCCAAAATTACCTGATGGGTATCCTGGGGGAGAAGATCCGAATTTTTGGAGTTACGACTGGGATAAAAACGATGAATTAATGATTCGTGTTAGCATTAAGCTATGGGAACAAGGGAAAAAGACTCACGGTGAAGCAATGGAAAATGGATTAGTTTATCCGACGTATCCCAATACGCTGATTGTTAAATGGAAAACCCAACGGACCCCTTTTGGAACGAGAAGATATGCCAGTATGATACAGGGATCCCCTGAAACTGAATCCTGGCAAGATTCCCATCGAGGTACTATTTATGAAAGTGACATTCCGGAACATTTTACAGTTATTGAATATAAAGATGCGGGCATAGACCCGTACGAATTTTTAGATTTACCTTAAGGAGTTTTTTATCATGAAACATGTGGCGATTTTTCTAACCCTTATGCTAATTCTATGTACAATAGCAACATTTACTTCACTTCTGAAAGCATCACCTGGAACAAACAGAGGGGGTACTGAAGAGGTAGTAGATCCTCCACCAATTCCTGCCAGTGTAACCCGAACTGCTTATGATGGTGATGTTGAGGTATGGAGTTCTGCAGGAACAAAAGCGTGGCAGGGAATAGGACATCAGGTCAAGGCATCAACGAGAGTCAGAGCCATGACTTCTCAATTTCTCAAAGGCACTTATACCGTAAGTGCCACGCTAAACCATGATTGGGTAATAGAGATGAATAAGTGGGATGGTCGAAGTGGTGAATGGCGTAGGTATCTCAATAAAGGTGCGTATACCAGTGATATGGACTGGTTTAATATGTATGATACAACCGACACTATAGAATACTGTCTTGCAGATGGTTACGCCACTGCAAGAGATGTTAGAGAATCTTCGAAAAGATGGAGTACCAGCGTTTATATCCCCTGGTAAATGTTGTTACTAATTTTGATTTCATACAGGCAGATATCCTATGGGTATCTGCCTCTACTTTTCATCCACCTCTCACCCTTTTCCACCGCTTTTGTTCCCAAAGTTTTTCCTATGAACTCACAAACGCTTTCACCTTGCGCACAATATCAGAAAAACAGCACAACCTCACATAATATCCCATCCCCCGCTTCACATGAATTTTGTTAATTGCTTGAGCATTTTGTTTCAGTTCTTGTATAATTATTGTTAATTACTGAAGATACCTCACCGAACACACAAAGCGCATAGTGCGCGTCCTCCACTGACAAGTGGAAAACCACGGTGCATCGAGCAAACTCTCATAACAGACACG
>JAGWBU010000018.1:73682-76668 GCA_021295735.1 Candidatus Poribacteria bacterium
AAAAGCGGAGACTGAGAACGCGGAAAAACAGGCAGCCGATGTGACACCTGCGGAAAGCACAACGCCAACCGCAGAGAAACCTATAACCGAAATGACTGATGAAGTGTTAGAAACAGGTGCGAAAACCGATACTGCAGCGGAGAATGTTTCTGCCTCTAAGCAGGGAACAGAAAACGCTGAAGAAGTACGCGTTTCTCCTCACGGTTTTGGACCTTTTCCGGATATCCCACCGGATTACCCGACTCAAGATATTTGGGATTATTCCAAAGATTACAGCGCAGAGGCTGAACTGCTGATCCGCGTCCAAATCAAGCTCTGGACACAAGGAATACAAACACTCGGTGGAAATATGAGTAACGGATTGGCTTACCCTACTCTTCCTGGGGTGGTTTATATTGAATGGGATCATAAGGCACTGCCAGACGGTACTGTAGAAAAACGTGTATCCCGTGTGCGCGGTGACCCCTACATGGGAAAAATTCTCAGTGACATCATGCGACGAAAAGGCAAACTTGTTGAGAGTGACATTCCGAAGGATATTGAAGTGAGAGAGAGGGGCATTGACCCCTACGTTTTTCTAAACTTAAAATAAAGGAGATAAGTTCATGAAACGAATTATTTACAGATTACTGGTAATAGCCTTACTCTGTGGTGTAGCCGTTATAGGTTTCACAGGTGAGACTTCCAATCGTGATTTGGAAGACGCAGGACAATTTGATCCTGCTACAGGCTGGGTGGGGAACTGGGAACGCGGCTATGATGTTAACGGCCCTCTTGAAGCAGATGCTTATAGAGCAGCGTACACAGACAACAATAATAATGTAGATATAGTCAGATCGAATAGTGCTGTGTACTCATATTCCGTAGACCCTATGTTTACAGGGACTTATTGGGTCTCTGCAAGTGTATGGATACAAGGATTTGGTCCAAGCGCGCACCCTGGTACTTTTCAGGGAAGTACATACGATAGCGAGAGTCAATCTGCTAGTTTTGCCAAAGGGGCTGGGCCTATTCCTGGCTTCCCCGATATTACGTTTGCTTCCTCGTGGGCGTGGATTACTGGGTTCAGACCACCAGTTCCACCGGTACCAGGAGGGGGTGGGGACAGCGGTTCAGGAGATGATGGTGATGGCAATGGCGGTGGACCGGTACAGCATAGTGCCTATGCACATGTGCCGTTTTAATCTACAGCAAACAGAGGCAGGTAACCAATACGTTACCTGCCTCTACTCTTTCAGACACCTTTCAGTTTTTATCACGCTTTTGCTCCCTAATCCCACTATAAATTTAGTGGCGATTTCGCCCGCCGCACAATATCAGAAAAATAGCACAACTTCGCATAATATCCCATCCCCCGTTTCACATAAATTATTGTTAATTGCTTGAGCATTTTGTTTCAGTTCTTGTATAATTATTGTTAATCACTGAGAGATAACGCACTAAAAAGAGACGCGCATGGTGCGTGTCCTCCACTGACAAGTGGAAAACCACGGTGCATCACAAAAAATCTCTCATAACAGACACGTCAATGTGGTGTGTCACACAACAATCGGAGGTATGGATTATAGGTGCGATAGCCCTCCTTATTATTTTTGCTGGTGCATGTTACCTTTGGTACCAACATGAACTGGCATATGAGAGAAAGAAAGATGCTATTTCCACTGAATTCGCGCGCCAATGGGAAATAGAACGAAAGGCATCCGCAACCCCCGTGACCAAAGATGAAAACCAAGCCCCTGCGGAAAGTCATAAGCCCACCGCAGAAAAACCTATCAACGAGTCAACGGCTGAAGTGGAAACGAACACTGAAGCAGAGACTCAACAAGCAAATACCCCATCAGTAACTGCTGAAGTAGCGGATGTGCCTACATCGCCACACGGCTTTGGTCCCTATCCAGAAGTGCCTGACGACTTACGTTCAATACAACGTTTCAAACCTGTATGGGAATATCCTAAGTGGCCGAATGTGAGAATGGCGAAAGCACACGAACTAATGGATCGTGTTGCCATCAAACTTTGGAATGAAGATAAACGTGATTGGGTTGGCATGGGTGGTGACGAAAATAATATCTATGTCAACTATCCAAACACTGTTTATGCCACTTGGAAAGAAACGACGGATGACGATGGCAATCCGATCCGTTATATCACCAGCCTGAGTGGCTCTTCAGCAGCCGTTCAACGTATTAAATCTAACAATATTGCAAGACTTGGCAGACCCGGTCTTAAGACTGCGGCAGATATTCCCTCGGATATTGATGTAAAACTTCATTCTGAAGATGGAATTAATCCTTACGAGTATCTGAACCTGCCGAGATAACAGCAAAGGAGTATTTTACTATGTTTTATAACAAAGTTACACGTGCAGCATTTATTATTTGCGCGCTTTTATTGATTGCGATTGCATTTCACGTTCATGGATTTAGTGATTGGTGGAGTGCGTATACCAATCAATTTGATGAAGGTTATATTTGGTGGGGTGATGCCAACGCAGAGGACACCTGCGAAGCGAGTATCTATATTGATAAATGGGAGAGTGACTGGTTTCCCTGGGTGAATACTGCCGAGAGCGCAAGCGTTTCTACAGCCGAGTTTGATACAAACGGAAATTTAAATAATACCAAATTAACTCGATCATTCTCGGTGGGAGCGTTTTGTAAACGCGCCTAATACCCAGTAAAATAAGATAAATCCGATAAGAATTAATGCCCAAGATAAGGGTAGGGCGTTTAATGGCGATGAAACCATTGACAACTCGGATGATAAACGTAGGTTATTCGTCAGTCCTGGGGAGGTTACAGTCCAAGCCAGAGCGCAGGCGTGGCCTCTGCATGATAGCGCAACACAAAAAGTAGAAGGTAGTTTTTAGCCGTATCACCGATAATCATCTGAAACCAGAAAACTCACAGGTAGGTATCCGATTGGGTATCTGCCTTTACTTTTTCACTTACTTCACTCTTTTCCTAAATTTTGCTATAAACTGACA
>JAGWBU010000018.1:77048-78317 GCA_021295735.1 Candidatus Poribacteria bacterium
AAAAGCGGAGACTGAGAACGCGGAAAAACAGGCAGCCGATGTGACACCTGCGGAAAGCACAACGCCAACCGCAGAGAAATCTATCAACGGGTCAACCGCTGAAGTGGAAAATAACACCGAAGCGGCGGGACAACAACAATCCGAAACCTCTGCCCAAACCACAGAGACCAAAGATGTGCCAGTATCACCATTCGGTTTTGGCCCCTATCCTGAAGTGCCAGCAGATTATCCTATTCCACCAGACAAATTCGAATGGGAATTCTGGGGCAAAACTGTAAAGGGGGAATTAATGTCACGGGTTCGCATCAAGTTATGGAATCAAGGTATTCGATCGGATGGCGCTTCCTTTGAAAACGGTAAAGTCTATCCAAACATATTAGGCACTGTCTACGTTCAATGGGCAGAAAATGGAGAATTCATTCGAAGGATTACGGGGCACCCCGATGATGACTTTGATGCTATAGAAGCAGCATTGGAGGCAGGACAACCTCCTCCTGAAGGCATTACAGTTCTTAGTCGTAATGAAGCAGGAATCGATCCGTATTCCTTCTTAGAACTTAGCAAAAAGGAGTAAATACCTCATGAGAATACTCTCGTACTTATCAATAACGCTGTTATGTCTGGGTACTTCTATCGTTTTCTCAGATCATAACGAAGGTTCAAACAATGGTGGACATAGTGAATGGGGACACAGCTACAATAGCAATACTTTAGTTGGTATAAGATATACTGACAAGTGGTATAAAAACGCGAGTGATTATGAATGGCCCTTTTCTGCCGACACCAGCACTGAAACGACTACTGCAAATGTACCTGTCACTGCATACTCCTACGCATCATGGAGTTGTGAGGCAAATATTAGGTGCAACAGCAATTTCTACAGGGGTTATTATTGGGTGGATGCGTTAATATATGTGGACGGTGAGACCAAAGATAGTGACTTTGGTCCTTGGGATTATAGTGGCGGCTATCCAGAATTTGAAGGCAGGCACAATGATCGTGCCAAAGCATATCATTCCGAATCAAAGACGTTACAAGGTCAATATCCTCATCCTTCGAATACAGCATCAGATTGTTCTACATCAGGTTCAATAAACGGTTATGCTTATGACATGAATTGGAATGGTGCTTTGGACGCATACTCTCATATACCCTGGTAACCGGCGGCGTTATATATCTTCACAATCTATAGGTAGGTATCCGATTGGGTATCTGCCTTTACTTTTTCACTTACTTCACTCTTTTCCTAAATTTTGCTATAAACTGACA
>JAGWBU010000018.1:78670-85606 GCA_021295735.1 Candidatus Poribacteria bacterium
GATGATTCGCGACATCATCACTAATAAATGGTTTATTGGTGCTATTGCCCTCCTGATAATAATTGCAGGTGCGTGTTATTTATGGTACCAACACGATACGGCACCTTACAGACAAGAGGCAGTGGAATCCGCCAAGTTACTCCGTCAACGGGAAATAACCCGAAAAGCGGTAAACAACGAGGCAGAACAGGCGGCCGATGTAACACCTGCGGAAAGCACAACGCCAACCGCAGAGAAATCTGTAACTGAAGCCCCTGATAGGGGGGCAGAAGGGCCCGAAGTGGCGGTACAGTCACAATCAACTGAAAAGCCATCAGAAAACGCTGAGACAGCGGAAGTGCCTATATCACCACACGGGTTCGGTCCGTTTCCAAAAGTCCCTGCTGATTATCCCTACGGTATTACTTGGCGGGATATGGAATACTACGAACGTCTGCCATCCTATAAGCAAAGACGTTTTGAACTCATGGAGCGGGTTTTGGTCAAACTCTGGTCAGAAGGAATAAGGAACTTTGAGGGAGCTTCTATTGAAAACGACAAAGTGTATCCTCACTTCTTCAACACGTATTATATCATCGTGGAAGAGCGTGAAGCACCTGATGGGACTCTGGAACCTTTTATAACACGCATAAAAGGTGGAAGTCCGCCTCCTGCAGATATTGACCTTTTAAATCCACCACCCCACATACAAGTTTTAGATTTTGAGACTACAGGTATTGATCCATATCAGTACCTAAACCTACATTAGAAGGAATAAAAAAACGACTTTTTTCCGTTTTCTTTTTGTGATGGTCAGTTGCATTATTGTAAGCTCTATTATTGCTGACAATGATCAATCAGGAAGTATTGATTATGAACCCGAGGAATTAGAGGAGCTCTGTTATGGTTATGCATTTATAAACGCAATGAACGAAGAAAATAACCTCTCTTTAGGGTCTGTTTTTATTGTCCATTTCCGTTCTACCCCACCGAATGCCGTAGGCGCATTCGGTGTTGATTTATATATAAGGATAGGCGCGCTTACTATAGGAATTGACATTTTATATCAACGCCAAATGTGCAGATAGCATTGGCGGGGCACAGGGACCCCGCCCTACGCGGAGAAAGACAAGTATTTAACGTTTTTCAACTTGGAAGTTTGCATCCAACGCTTTCTCAACGCGAACTTGCGATTCTTCAAAATGTGCTAAACTGTAATCATCCAGCTTATCCTTGGAATTTTGCAGCACATTCTTGATACGCTCATTGATTTGTTTGAGATGGAGACGTGCAAGGGACCTTGCATCTTCAGGGGTGCCGCTGTCTGCATCTAACACGAGTTTGATAAGCTGCTTCAGATGTTCACGCTGCAAACCGCGACGGAAACTGGAGATAAATGCATCTGAATTCGTCCACTGTTTTGCATCAGCATTCTTATCAAGTTCAACCCAAACAGCATCCGTAATTCCCGTGAAGAGTTCTGGCAATGTGAACGCATCTTCATCGTCAGAAAACTTGAGTTCTGTATCTTGAACACGTGCAAGAACATTCGGATCAAGCAACCGTCCTAAAATTTGGCTTTGGTTTCGCAGAATAACGTCGTGAATCGGGTAATCCAATCGTGAAGAATTTCCACTACTTGTTCCCCAATCACTCCACCGAGTAATTGCGATGCTGTTCAGCAGCTTCGGTGGAAAATCGAAAGTTTCGTCTGATAGCGCGTAGTCTTTGATAAATTTTAGTGCTTCACGCTGCTTTTTCGCAGGAACAGGCACATAAGGTAACCGCCCATTTTCATCCCCTTTATGGTCCCGATGATGGTATTGTCCACCGATGAAACGTGCTGCAAGGAACATGCCACGACTATATTGCCCCAGCAGTGATCTGAATGCACGTCGGACTCGTTGATAACCCATTCCATCTGTTGTGACTTTGTCTGCAATCTCGTCCCATAGTCCTGCCACAATTTCTCGACGTTGTTTAGCAAATTCAAGCGGATCCGCACCAAGATCCCACCGATTGACTAACGGATCAAGGTCACGATATTGATACATTGAAGCATCACCATCAGTAGCATATCTAAGTTCCGAGGCTGCCACACGCGAAGCGATTTTCTGCAACTCCGGTAATTCTGCTTCTGGCTTGCTACCACTAATTGGTTTATAAGCGTATTCAATCACCCAGTAGTCCCAGGGGCCGATTGTTGTTGTATAATAATCACCCTGTTTTTTGCCTTCCGGTGCGATGTTCACAGCATCATATTCCATCACGGAACCGTGGAGTGCTTTACCAGTCTTCTTGTTTAGTTCATCAAGCGAATATATCGTACTCGCTTTAAAGTTGTGTCGTATACCTAATGTGTGACCGACTTCGTGCATAATCAATGCTTTAAGTGCTTGTCCGATAAATTCTTCTGGAAGTTCTCCATCATCAATCATCCCACGTGCTTGGAGTACGCTCGCCATGAAACCCATTTCACGTGCAAGCCCAGTAGCCATTTGACAGTTATGTCGTGATGAATGATCAATCGGATGGTTGCGTTCATGTTCTACTTCATCAAAGAAAGTTGTATACTCACGCTGCCAAGATCGTATCCAACTTTCACCGACAAGGATATCCGCGTCCAGAATCTGTCCTGTCAGCGGATTCACGCGAGAGGGTCCAATTGCAAAGGATGCACCTACGACCCAACGAATTGTATTATACCGAGCATCTTCTGGGTCCCAGTCCTCATGATCCTGCTGAATCCGTGCTTCAATTGCATCTATGAAACCTGCTTTTTCAAATGCCTTGTTCCATTCCAGAATGCCCTGCCGCACATAAGGACGAAAACGGTGTGGAACGGTTTTCTCTATATAAAATATAATTGGATCTTTTGGAGGTGAAAACTTTGCTTTCTTGTCAGCCTTCTCCAAGTGCCAACGATTGACAAAACGCACAAACGGTTCATCACTGGTGTTAAGTGAGAAATCTTTAACTGTCGTCATGAAATGTCCCATACGATCATCAGCCAAGCGGGGTTGATAGTTGTTTGATGGTAGTTCTGCGAGACTGTAGTGGACTGATAATTGGATACCACGACTGTCAGGAATTGTTTCACGACTGCCACTCGCAGAATAAACCGCATCAACTCTCAACTCAACGTTTTTGGGAAACGCTTTAACTGCTCCCCATGTGCTACGTGTTTTATCAAAACGGGCACCACCACCTATTTGACCCGACAAAGGTGGCAGGTCAGATATAAATACGGGTGAAATATTTACTAACAAACTTTTTCGTTGTGGATGGACACTTTCAAGTTTGAGAGCGAAAAGTACAGAGTCGCGATATCCCAAGTCTACTGCTTCGGCTATCGGTGTTCCCTTATTAGCACGAAAACGCACATTTTTTCGCACAAGATGCACACGGTCACCGACACGCCGCCATTCAAGCAACCATTCATCCATGGTCATACCTGAAAGAAGGTATCCTGTTCCTAAGCCGCGCGCAATACTGATCATGCATAAAAAGGGTTTATTTAATTGCGAAGGTTGTATTTCGCAATAGAGGTTTTCTTTCTTCTGGTATAGTTTGAAAAAACCTTGAAAACTTTTACTGTCTTCCGTTACTTTATTAAAATCCTCATATTCCTTTTTTTGTTTTGCTGGTGTTGCCTGTGTAGCAGGTTTAGCCTCTTTTTTTTCTTCTTGTGAGAAGATCGGAAGACAAAAGCCGCTGACAAAAATAACACAAAGCCAAAAAGTGAAAAGACGTTGCATTAACTTTCTCCTTATTTAATCGCAGCAACCTGTATGCTACGTTGTCAATAAATGTGTTTTTGATCAATTTTGGGTGGTGGCATACGGATAATTTTGATTAACAAGTATACCATTTTTTAATTTTCTGTGCCAGATAAGTTTTCGGATAGACTGGGTTATTTAGTTTTCGGTTTTTCTGGCGTATTTTATCACAAACGGTAATGTTTTATAGCAGCATTGTAGTTTAGTTTCGCTATCATTCTATCCATAGCTTCAACTTAGAAAAAAGATGTGCGATGCAAAGTAGTAGGCACACGCCGGGGAATGCCAACGGGCATTCCCCGTGTGGCATGCTGCGCCTCTTTGAACTTGTGGACGGAAACCCACGGCGTGTGCCTATTACCTTTAAGCGTCCCTCAACTAAATAGCCCTGTCGGATAGATTTTCTCATAGTGATTGCTCCTCAAAGTTACTATACATACCGCTCCGCTGGAGCGAAAGAGAAATAACTCCAACTCTAAGGAAATTGATCTGATTTCAATAGGTAGCAACTTGGGCTAGAATAATACCATACTACGCGGAAGTTGTCAATAAAAGACTGAGCGGAATTTTGGGTGTTCTTGACTGTTATTATCAAAACTGTTATCATTCTTCCAATTAGTTCAGATGAAAGTCGAATGGTAGGTTTTCATTCACCGCCGCAATATGTCTTTTTTAGAAAACGTCTAATCCATCATGTGTTGAAGAAGCAAACAAGGAGACGATTGATGAAAACAGTTCCTAAGATTGTTGCGATAGGTGGAGGTGAAATTAGTGAACGTGAAACCGATGCGATTGACGAACGCATCATTGAATTGACAGGGAAAACTGAACCTAAAGCTCTCTTTATTCCAACCGCAAGCAGCGATGCCCTTGGATACATTGAAACTTTTGAGGCGTATTACGGTAGACATTTTGGATGTCAAACACGCATTCTCAAGCTCGTTGAAAATCCACCAGCATTTGCGGATATGGCTGCAATAGTGCTGAATTCTGACCTTATCTATGTTGGTGGTGGAAATACCTATAAAATGATGAAGTTATGGCGACGGTTGGGATTAGATAACGTGTTGGCACAAGCTGCATCCCGCGGCATTATTCTGTCTGGGCTGAGTGCTGGTGCGATCTGCTGGTTTAGATACGGACACAGTGATTCTCGGTCTTTCTCCAGTAATCCGAACTGGGACTATATCCGCGTGAGAGGACTGGGATTCATCAATGCTGTATTTTGTCCGCACTATCACTTTGAGAAGCGCGAAACCTCTCTTTCGGAGATGATAGTAAAACGAGGTGGCATTGGAATCGCCTGTGACAATAACGCCGCGATTGAGATCGTTGGAGAGCACTACCGAATTCTTACTTCTGCCTCTGACAGTAAGGCATACAAACTCTTTAAGCGTAGCGGAAACACCGTTATTAAAGAATTACCTCAAAGCAGTGAATACTCGTCTTTAGCCAACCTCTTATACCAAATTAACGAGAATTGCATTGTTTTCATTGCCGATGGTAAGGGCGGGCACAGAGACCCGCCCCTACGATTCCAAAATCCTATTTCGTGTGATACTAAAGAATCTGTTCCGAAGTTAATTTTCTGATTAGGACACTTCACTGTAAAAAGACCTTCCGATCAGCATATCCTCTCGCAAGATGGAGAAGTGCTTAACGTTAAAAATTTTACGAACGCTATATGAATTATGCCTTGATAGATTTCATTGGATGTGCTATGGTATTAACACATCTTAGAAGGAGGAATGCTCTTTCTCTCTGCATAAAAACGTGCTTAATTAGGTGTTGAGAGATTGAGGTTAAATTTATATGAAAGTAGCAGCAATGTTTGGTGAAGGCAAAGGTGGCGTAGTTGACAAACCTGATCCCAAGGCAGCGGGAGATGTCGTAGTCGTAAAAATCCATGCGGTTCCAATGTGTACTGAATACAAGGGATTCAAAGGTGGTGGCACGGGTGAGCATTTCGGTCACGAAGCGGCGGGTGAAGTCGTTGAAGTCGCACAACCCGGTCGCGTCAAGGTAGGAGATCGCGTTGTAGTGCAACCGCAGAATTCATGTGGTAAGTGTAATATGTGCGTTATCGGTGAACATATTCATTGTACTGGTGGGCGAAATATCCGAGAAATCGTCGGTACTGATGTTGCTGGAGCGACTTATGCACAGTATATGCACAAAATGGAGGACCTGTTATTCCCAATTCCTGATGGGATGAGTTATGCACACGGTGGTATGGCATGCTGTGGACTCGGACCGACATTTGGTGCAATGGAACAGATGCAAGTTGATGCATTGGATACTGTGATGGTAACCGGTTTAGGTCCTGTAGGGCTTGGTGGTATCATCAATGCCAGCTATCGTGGTGCGCGTGTTTTTGGGGTAGAAAGCCATCCGTACCGTGCAGAACTTGCCAAGAAGTTAGGTGCAGAGGTTGTCCTAAACCCAAATGATGAAGATATTCTCGATCAAATTCGTGAGTTGACAAACGGTATCGGGATTGACAAGGCAGTTGATTGCTCAGGTGCATCCGCAGCACATCGGTTGATGGTGGATGCAGCCCGAAGAAAAGGACAGGTTACGTTTGTCGGGGAAGGTGGCGAATTTCCACTTGCTGCAAGTCGAGATATGATTCGTAAGGGTCTGGTTCTACGCGGGAATTGGCACTACAACCTTGGATTCTATCCAAAATTGATGAAGGTTATCCAAGAATCTGCCGATAAATTAGACACCTATATCACACACACTTTCCCGATGCAAGAAGTCCAAAAAGCCTGGGAATTACAAGCGACTGGTGAATGTGGTAAGGTTGTGTTGGAACCGTGGGTGTAGTTTAAGGGAGTCCATGATAATATAAACTAAAATAGCGGAATACATCCTTATAGGCGCGATTTGAAACTGTGCCTACAAGGATATTTTATTTCACATAGAATTTTATAGTAAATTCAAGCGTAATTGGCATTAGCAGCCACAGCCACTCGGTGTTAGCACTGGTTGGTTACGCCGATGATTACAATCCTACTTGATAGGTGCGCTTTGTAAACGCGCTATAGGCGTCAATTTAAGCACATAATTACCAGATTATCTCTTGTGGGAGGGCTTTCTAATACCACATTAACTTGATTCATATTTATGGAGCAGTTAGGAAAACGTACCTTATGCGTCAATTTAAGGATATACC
>JAGWBU010000162.1 GCA_021295735.1 Candidatus Poribacteria bacterium
AAGCAGAACCATTCAGTTTTCCAATAATTTCTACCTTTTACTTAAACCTCTTCCTGTTGGCATTCCCCGTCCGGCATTTGCATGATTTATAGCGTTGATTTCTTGATTTGGCGCATTTGGCGTTGATTCACTGGTCGTGACCCTGTCTTTAATGTTCAGAAAAACGCGAAAACTGAATGGCTATGGAAGTTCTCAAAAGGACTTTGACTTTTTTGATTAAATATGTGATACTTAAATAGACTAAACTTTGGACAATTTTTTCAAACGTGAGTCGATATAAGAAATTGGTTCACTAACTTTTTCACCAAATCAAGGAACAACGGACAAAACAGAACCCTCTTTGCTCCAGCGGAGCAATATGTTTATAGCCACATTATGTGTCGATATATCCGCTCCAGCGGAGCGGTCCGTGATTTCTAACACATAGCACTCCGCTGGAGTGCAAGAATATGTGCATACCGTTTTCTATAGACATAGCACTCCGCTGGAGTGCGGAACATATCCGTCATCAAATATGCGATAGCGCGATATTATTGTGTCGGATTTCTCTAACCTATATGGCGAACTCACGTTATAGTAAATTATGTAAATAAGTTCACATATATTCTGTAGGAGCGATCTCCGAATCGCGACGAAACCACTAATAGTCGTCCAGTTAATTGTAGACTCCGCTATAATATAGAAACTGCGTGTAAGTTGGTTAGGGTTGGGAAAACATGGGGTTGAGATTTAAATGGGTAGCCATCTGAGATAGTTGATGTCATTTGCATCATTTCTGCTTGGAAAGCAACATCTTATACCAATTCTAAAATACAATGTCCCATTTAACATACTGTAATTTAATGGAATATCAACAGAAAAAAGCATCATAAGTGTATTGGCTGGATTGGACATTATATTCAAATATGGACAGTATCATCATAAAAGGTATCCGATTTCACGGCCACCACGGTGTTCCAAAAGCGGAACGGCAGGTTGGTGGACATTACGAAATTGATGCGACATTGCGTTGCTCGCTTGTGAACGCTTGCAGGACCGACGCGCTTGAGAACACAATTGATTATGCGAGTGTTGTTGATCTCATTGTTGATATTGGCACACAACAGTCGTTTCAACTGATTGAGGCACTTGCAGAAACAATAGCATCAGAGATTTTAACACAATTCCCGATAGATACCGTGCAGCTTACCGTCAAAAAACTTCACCCACCGATAGAACAACCGATTGCCTACTTTGCCGTTGAAATCTGTCGTCCAAAGGAGTAAGAATGCGATTTATACAGCGGTTGTGCATCATCACATCATTTCTATGTCTAATAAGCACCATCGCACAAGCAGATGGGACGAAAACCCAACTTTTTCCTGACCTGTCACCTGGACTCAATGTTTACCGTTACGATTGGGATGTTGAAACATGTGTCCTCTATGTTGCTGAGATGACACGAAATAATCCGACACTACACTTTGAGGTTGCACTCGGGAATTCGCAGGTTCTTGGAAAAGAGACTGTGCGTTCTATGGCGAAACGCCGCACACAACGGGGTGATCGACGCGTCGTTGTAGCAGTTAACGGAGGTTTTGGTGTCCTCGGTGATATGCGAGGTTACGGTGGCGTTTTGGAAAACATACACATCCAAGATGGTGAACTCATCACACAACCAACGGATACTGAAGCGTGCTTCGGTGTGACTGAATCCGGTGAATTCCTAAGCACTCCCGTACAAATGAAAGCGAGCGTCCAAATAGGGACACATACGCTCCCGATCGGATGTATAAATCAGCGCAGACTCGATGGATGTAAGGTGACACTTTACACACCACGCCTCGGTGAATCAACACACACTAACCGCCGCAGAGGTAAAGAAGTAATACTCAGTGGACTCCCACTCCCTTTGACACCAAACTACGCGCGCCCCTATCAAGTAGAAAAGATTTCAAACAATGGAAATAGTCCTATTTCCAAAGATAGTGCTGTTCTCTGGATTAGTTCACAGATAAAAGATGCTGGGGTCTCACAGTTCAATCCTGGGGCAACTGGTAAACTTACAGTCTCTCTTTCGCCACCCGAGTGGAATCAGGTTCGCCATGCGATTGGAGGACGACTCCGACTTCTCAAAAATGGGAAAATAAATCAGGAACTTGTGGATACGCATTTAAAAAATAAAAAGAAACATGTTCCCGGAAAACGGGATCAGTTCCTAAACCTGAGCCATGAACCACGAACAGCACTTGGCTACAATGCCGACACCCTGTTTTTAGTTGTCGCTGACGGACGGCAACCCAAATATAGCACAGGTTTGACTCTCTACGAACTCGCCAGCATTCTTATTGAACTCGGTGCAACTGAAGCAATCAATCTTGATGGTGGATCCTCAAGTACTTTTGTTGTTAACGATGAGGTTATCAACAAGCCTTCCGGACAGCAGGAGCGGGAGGTTCTGAACGCAGTGTTTATTACAACGGATGTGGATTAATCTTAATTTTTTGGAGGTTCAATGTGAAGGTTCATTTTTCAGTTGTATGCATGCTGTTTCTTACGTTTTTGGTTTCAGACAGTCAGCAAGCAGAAGAAGTTCCCAAGTTATTAAAGGCAGTACCGCTATCGCAAACCGCGATTCAACTTCAATTTGACGGAAAATTACAAGCGGAGGCTGCTGAAGACTCCTCAGTCTATCAGATTACGCCAAATATAAAAATTGAATTCGCGTGGCTTGATGATCGTCTGAATCGTGTACTGCTAATTACTTCTCCGTTAGAGATAGGGAAAACTTATCGACTCACACTACAAAATACAAAAACAGAAATAGATGTAACGCTCCCTGCCGAAAACGAAATCACTTTCGGCACAGGCGATTTGGTCACATTCTCTGGAGGCTTGCAAGATACGAGCTTAATTGTTAATAAAGATCGCAAAACACGAAACAACAACGTTGGTGCTGAAACGACCCTCTTATGTAATCCGACAGGAACCGTTTTCTTCGTCGCTTTTGACCTGTTTGAGGCGTTTGAAGATATGGGTATCCGAGAACCGAAACAGGTATTAGAGGCATCAATAAGCCTACATGCACAGCAATCGGATGCAGATACTGCTCAAACTGTTATTCTTCGCCGCGTTTTGCTTCCGTGGCGTGAAGGTAGAGGCACTTCAGATCGCGCCGAAGAGAACGAACTTACTTATAACAGCGCATTACATCGCAACCTGCCATGGAATAAATCGCCCGCACAAGCCATGTTAGCAGGGATAGATGGTGATAATGAGAGTGATTACAACGGTTCTGAGGATGTCGCACACCGAATTGACGGCGCTTTTAAGATTCAAGAAGCAGGCAAACGTTATACTTTTAAAGGTGATTTAATCACCGATGCAGTCCGTTTTTGGGTGAAAAATCCTGATTACAACTACGGTTATCTTTTTGCCATGCGAGATGGTAACGCTCCCTTCATTTTCTCTTCAAAAGAGACAGTAGATGAAAACTTGCGTCCAGTGTTAACAATTCGCTACCAAACACAATCGGACGTAGAAACTGCACCGCTTCGTTAGTCTATGTTGAGTTTATCTTTCTGTTGAAGCGAGTTGTGCACACAACATTCACATATACTTCCGCAAATGCGCTAATGTCTGTTCCACAGCACCGAGATTTTCCTCAATTAATTGTTTCCCAATATGTCCAGTCTCTGTTAGTTTTTCTTTATCATTTAGCCATTCCTTGAGAACATCTGCCATCTGTTGAGGTGTATGTGCTATTTTCGCCGCGCCTCTTTCCAGTAATAAGGACGCTTCATAGGAATTCTGTATAGTAGGTCCAAAAAGAACCGGTTTCGCCATCGCAGCAGGTTCCATCACATTGTGAATGCTACCGTGAAAACTTCCGCCTACAAAAGCAATGTCCGCTAACTGATACAGTTTTGCTAAAATCCCCACCTTATCAACGACAAGAACATCTATGTCTTCCAAATTCGCATCACTGTTAAGTTCTGAGAAACAACGGTGTACTAATTTTCGCTTATTTAGTTCTGCTTGAATTTCGGCTATCCGTTCCGATGTCGGTTCGTGCGGCACTAAAATTAAGTTTGGGTTATGCTCAGGTGTGTCTTTGCAAAGAATCTGGGACGCTTCCAATAGGACCTTCTCATCATCCGAGTATGTGCTACCAGCAATGAGGATAGGGCGATTTAAAGTCGCTTGCCCAGGAAAAAATTCTGTATTAGATTCAACCGAAATTGCTCGCTTGTAAACCTGTTCATAGCGGGTATCGCCAGTGACAACAACCTGATGTTTTGAAGAACAGAGTTGTTGAAACCGAGTTGCATCCGCTTCAGAAATGGCACAATGTAACTTAATATGCCGATGCACACTTCTAAAAAAAGACTTTGCGAATCTGCCGAGACGTTTCGATCCAGCATGCAGTGTTCCAGCGATTACAACGATAGGAATTTTATATTTGGATGCTTTCCAAACGAGGTTGGGCCAAATATCGTATCTGGAAAAAATCAGACACGTAGGTTTGATGAGATTTATTAAACGTTCTGCATTGCGAGGTGTATCAAAGGGGAAAAAAGCGGCTGCATCAACATAAGGATAGGCATCAACATTTGGCGCAACCGAAGGGGAGAAGAAAGTTAAAACAATTCGGACATCTATGTAGATCGCTTCAATCAGCGGTTTAGCTTGTTCAAATTCTCCAACAGAAGTGAAATGGAACCATGCCGTTTTTTCTAAATTTCGGGCATCGTTGAGTTGACGCTCCAACTTCTCAAATACCTGTCTCCGTCCAATGATACCCTCACGTATTTTGCGATTGCAACACGCAGCCAAGTGAAAACCGATAAACATAACGGGAAGTACGAACGTGTTGTAGACAAATCGCCAAAACATCATGCTTTGTTACGAGAAGTAGACTGCAAGTTTCTAACGCAGTGAAATCCACAGAAGCCTGCCGAAGCGTTATATGCTCCGGCTTAGTCGCTTCCACATAGAAGGGATAGATTAAAGCGCATCCAAGATTTTTTTCTTGAGCGCATCTTTAGGCATTGCGCCGACAATCTGATCCGCGACCTCTCCATCTTTAAAGACAAGCAGCGTCGGAATGCTTCGGACACTATATTTCATTGCCGTTTGACGGTTGTCGTCCACGTTGACCTTTCCAACTTTGAAAGTGTCCGCATTTTCAGCGGCAAGTTCCTCCAAAATTGGTGCAATCATTTTGCACGGACCGCACCACTCTGCCCAAAAGTCAACAACGACAGGTGTATCTGATGTAAGCACCATTCCTTCAAACGTATCGTCTGTGATTTCAAAAGTATTTTCAGCCATCATAACTCCTTTTTACTTGAATAATTGAAAATGATTTAGGTATATTCGCTACCACGGTTCCCAACTGTTGTGGTGATTTTTCAGAATGTTATTAACGCATCTGCAGCCTTTTGATTTGGCAAGGTCGATAAACAAAACTTTCTTTCAGACGAATCAATATGTTAAATATGTTACCCTATTCCAAAATTAATTTCCACATATAATTAACCACTTTCAATTTTAGGTAGGTGCAGCTCGTTTCAATCTAAACTTTTGATACACATAACATACCCATAGATGAAAACCGTCCATCAAATTTTCTCTGCTAAGTAACAATTGACAAACACATCTCTAAATTGTATAATCTGATTAAGAACTGGTTGAAAGAATAAAATCAAAACACAACACCAATGAGCAACACACCAATTGAGATATTAAGTTTAGCAGAGTACATTAATCGAATAGATGAAATAACCGATCCTGGTGTAAACTATCTATATCGCGGACAAGAAAACGCAGCATGGCGAGTGACTAGTAGTGCTTACCGTCGCTTGTTAACAGGTCAAACCGATACTGAGACAGGTTCATTGGAAATACAACCTGATAATGAGACAAGTTCATTGGAAATACAACCTGATACTGAGACTGAGACAGATTTGTTGCCATATCTGTTTGTAGGTTATCTTAAACAGATTATTGATGAGATTCAACTAAGGACTATAACAGTAGCATTTAATCTGTATATTTCTTGATATTTACAGATACAATTGTTTTCTTCTGCGTGTCTCTGACT
>JAGWBU010000163.1 GCA_021295735.1 Candidatus Poribacteria bacterium
CGCAACGATGTCTAAAGAGCATATCACATTTCTTGAACGAAATCAAGCATTTTTGATAAAAGGAGCCGTTAGCAGGCAGAAAGCCCAAAGCTAAAGCATTGGGCTTTCTGCCTGAACGTTAGCACTCCCCGTCAAACCCCCTACCTTTAGGTAGTGGGTACCTATGACGTAAAGGTGGACAGTTATAATGTGAAGTATTACCTTAAGATATATCTATCAAATTTGGTGCTAATCCTCAAAATATTTCGGAAATGTTTTTTTACAAAATTCCTTAAAAATAAATTTAAATATCGTCAAACAACAAAAATTTGACCTAAAAAATCGTGGTTTTGCAATTGTTGTTTAACAATTTTAAATTATACAATTCTTTTAATTGTTTTAAGGGTGCTATAAACCTATGCCCCGTCTGCGTTTTCAGATTTAAAGGTGATAGTTTATAATGTAAAGGTGATAGTTTATAATGTGGAAACACGGCTAAAGGTGATAGTTTATAATGTAAAGGTGATAGTTTATAATGTAAAGGTGATAGTTTATAATGTGGAAACACGGCTAAAGGTGATAATTATGATATGAAAATATAACTTATTTAAATGTGGACGTTTATAATGTGGAAACACGGCTAAAGGTGATAATTATGATGTAAAAATATAACTTATTTAAATGTGGACGTTTATAATGTAAAGGTGGTCAGATATAATGTAAGGGTGATATTTAATATAATTTAAACTCACTTTATAGTAATTTTTGTTCAAAACAGTGCTTTTTTTATCTGAATTGGCGTAATGCTTTCACTATAAAAGAGATACTTATTAAAAAAGTGATTTTGGACTTGACAAAATATCACTTTTTATGGTAAAATCTCTCACTTTTAGCCGATATATAAAAAGGATGTTTCTATGAACTTGACAAACATCGACGAAGTCATTAAGGCGAGTCCAGCAATCCAAGTTCAAAACAAGATGACGCTTGTGCAGCGGCGGGCGTGGAACGTGTTGCTGGCGAATGCTTATGATGAGCTCCCAAACAAAGAGATCCACAGCATCAACCTGACGGAACTGGTGGTGAAACTCGGTCTTGATGACAATCAAACTTACATACAAGAGGCGTTGAAGTCCCTTGTCGATTGCACGGTGGAATGGAACATACTCGGCAAGGACAAAAAGACTGAGTGGGGTGCTGCGAGTCTATTAGCATCTGCAGAGATAAAAGATGGTATCTGTACCTATGGCTTTGCACCGCATCTTCGGCTAAAGCTTCACAATCCGCGCGTTTATGCCAAAATTAATCTGCGGCTACAAAACGAATTCGCGAGCCAATATGCGTTGGTGTTATGGGAAATCTGTTTTGATTATTTTGATAGGTTACGGGATACAGGTGAAACACCTTTTATCCCGCTTGAAACTTTTAGGGAGTTGATGGGTTTAGAGACTGATGAATATTCAGAATTCAAAATCCTCAACCGGGATGTCATCAAACCAGCAATCAAGGAGATCAACGACTTGACGAGCTACCGTGTGGAATCGGAACAGAAGCGCGTCGGACGCAAAATCGCCTTACTCAAATTCCGTATTACACGGGTGCAACAGGTTGCTACTGCTGAGCAGGCGGATACGTTACCGTTGGATATACACGGCTTACCACCAATCGCATTAGAACTCGTGCAAGCCGGTGTCGCCAAAGACGCGGCACTCAAAATAGCGCATGAAGAATGGGACGCCGTAGACACAGACGCATTGCCACCGCCCGGCACCTACCCCGATTTTGACACATACGTCGATGAAAAGATATGGATAGCACGCGCAGCAGCAGACGTCAAGAACCTCGGCGGGTTCGTTGTGGAAGCGATCCGTCAGAACTACAAAGACCCAGAAGTCCAAAAGCGACGCGAGGCAGAAAAACAGAAAGAACAGCAGGCGCTACTTGAGGCACTCAAAGCCGAACGCGTTGAGAAAGAGGGTATTTTGCTCCAACAAGCCGTGCGCCTAAATCCGGAACTCCTTGAAAAAGCAGCTGAGAAACTCGCACCCTTCCCGCGGCAGCGACTTGAAGACTTCGATTCTGTTGAAGCAGCCTACCATGCCGGCGGTTTAGTTGCGGGGTCTATCAATAGCATCCTCGCAGAAGAATACTGTGCTGACCTGCTCGCACCTGTCTATCAGGCGTATGAAGATGAACGCGCAAAAATTTTGGGAAAATCACTGTAGGTTCTACCCACATGGTAGCAGGCACACGCCGCTGTGCTGTCCGCCTTTTTCTTGTAGGTTTCGCGTTGCTCTACCCATAAATCAACGGTATGAATGCCTTTATGGCATTCAGCGGGTATCAATTTAAGGATATACCTTCTTGTGGTAGGGGTTTCCAACCCCGATATACCTCTTTTCTTGTGGGAGGGGTTTCCAACCCCGATAATCGCGTGGACAAAGCGCTCCCACAAGAGGATTTAAAAGGATATACCTTCTTGTGGGAGGGCTTTGAAAGCCCGATATTGTGAGGCTCAACCGAGGATTGCATGCCTGAAGTTGACACTTATGGGTTTCGATCCGCTCTACCGAACCTACTGTGAAATGTTCTGCTTTTTCTCTCCCCACTGTGTTGGCAATTTTCCTTGCGGTGAAACAGATAACGCTCCCTCTATCCAATCAGGCCACTTCTCATCCTGTGGGTCTCGTGTTAATCGTCTGAGTTTTCGCGTTCTAAACTCATAGCGATAGAGGTCATAACTCGCGTTCGGTTTATCCGTTAACTTCAGTCCGAAAAGAACGGCACGATCATTATCCATCCAACAGGCACCTGCGGTAAGCAAGTTATCGCCGAGCCTTTCATAAATATCCTTAATAGCATGTGCCACGCCACCGATACGCTGAACGAAGATTCGACACTGGGCTTCATAAAACAAAATGCGTTGTCCGTCCGCAGACCAGCGCGGAAAGAACCGCATTGTAATCGTCTTAGCACCCGGTTTCGGGTCGGGTAAGAGAGGACGCTGATCTTCACCATCCGCGGACATCAGGTAAATATTCTTATGGGCAAATCCAGCGGCAAATCCGCCACCGTTGGGTTTACGGTTACTGATGAACTTCTCATAAACGATCTGCGTGCCATCAGAAGACCAGTCGGGAGCAGTGGAACCGCGTTCATTTTCAGCACCTGTTAACCCAGTGAGCTGTGTGATGTTGCGTGTTGCCAAGTCTATGACATGCACCTCAGAATCTCCACTTCGGCGAGTCCGGAAGGCGATTTTTTTACCATCAGGAGACCAGGACGGATATCCATCGCCGACGTTGTCGTCAGTAAGTCGTTGTAGATGCTTTCCATTTGCATTCATAATAAACAACTCACCCGAGGTTTGTGTCCGCTTCTTGTCCATAAATCGGATAAAGGCGATTCTCTTACCATCAGGCGACCAGCGCGGATAATGGTCTTTTGACACCGTGTTGCGTGTAAGCCTGCGTCTGTTGGTCCCATCATCGTTCATGACGCAAATATCATCTCCCATACGGAAGACGATTTTCGCTTCAACAGACGCAACAGAGAAAAAAAGCAAACAAAAAGTAAAGAAAATTGTTTGTAAGAGAAAGACATTTTTTAGATATTTCATCGGTGGATACCTCCTGCTTGCATGTATACGCGTATACATGTATACTCAATGCTTTACCCTAATGTCGATTCAGGATACCTTATCATTTCTTGAGTTGCCCCCACAGAATGGAGAGTTTTCCTGGTGGAAGTACAGCAAGTGCCGCATCATCTATCCAATCTCCTAACTTTTCTCTACTGGGACGGTTCGTAAGGTTGGTTAATTTACCTGTCGCGAGCGTGTACTGATAAATTTCGGTGGGGAGGCGAGGAGGTGACCATTCTTCTGCATGAATAAGGAGGTGTCTATCTCCCATCCAACAGACAGAATGCACAAACTTCTTGCCTGTCATGTCTATTTCTTCTTTCAATAGTCCGCCCTTGTCCCGGATGACGATTTTATTTGAAATGAGGTCGTTCCCTTGATATGCTGCCTCACAGTATAAAATCTTTTTGCCATCGGGTGACCATTGGACAGTATACCTTAATGTGCCTTTACCGGGAAGGAATTGGCGATGCGTGCTGCCGTTTGCATCTGTTAGATAGATGGTATTCCACACCGGCGGGGATGGCGCCGTGTAGGCAATAGATTTGCCATCAGGCGACCAATCCTCCATGTTTATGGCGCCTCCCTTCAGGTTCCGTGTCAGTTGTTCGATTTCTTTGGTCGCGATGTCAATCTTGTAAATCTCCGAAACGCCACTCCGACTACTTCCAAATGCTATCTGTTTGCCATTGGGAGACCATATAGGACTGGTATCCAGTCCGGGGTGATCTGTTATCTGCTGTAGCTGGCTGCTGTCCCGATTCATCACAAACACGTCAATCTCCTGTAGTTTTTGACCGGGTTGCCACCTTTTTTCTCTGTGAAATGCTATCTGTTTGCCATTGGGAGACCAACGCGGCACAGCATCTTTGTCTGGATGATGTGTGAGCCTTTGGACGTTAGTCCCGTCATCATCCATTACATAAATTTCGTAGTTGCCGTCCATATTTGAAGTAAATACGATTTTGGATGAGGCAACCGTGGAAAAACACATAAGCAAAACGATTGTAGCAAAAAGTTTGTGCAGCATCATGAAACATCCTCCTTTTGAGGAAACGAGTGCCCTTGGAAAATGGACACTCGTTTTCTGAACAATGAAAGTTGTAGAACATTAATTATGCCAAAAATCCCAGCTATCTTCAGCTTTCAAATTCAAATCATCGCCATCGGGATTAGTTATATCAAGGCGTGTATAACCGGTTGCTGTATATTTTCTATTATCCGCGAGGCGTGGTAAATTAGTAACGTTGACGTGACTGAAAGGACTCCAGGAAACATAGTTCTGCGGCATGGCATCATCTTCATCATATTCGTCCATAGTACCAGACCCACCCCATTCACTACGATATACTGGATTTTGATCCACCTCAAGTTTATATGTAGTAGTATAACTGACTTCGGAGTCTGTCACATAGTGATGTGCATATACTGTGTGATCACACGTTATACTGGCATAATCTTCATTGGGTGAAAAGTAGGAAAAATTTCCTATCCATGCACTACCAGAGATAAATTGCGCGGGATCATCATGAACATCAACCGACCCAAAATCTGTGTCATCCGCGAGAACCGGTGCCGAGAATAGACTCATTAACGCTACGATTAACGTGGCAAATGTGAAAACAAAAAAGCGTTTCATCTTAAAATCTCCTTATCATATTCTACCATCTCTATTTGAGATTGGCATATTAATTTTTCATCTCGTTTCAAACGTTTCAAATATGTAGGTGTTATGCCTACATGTACTTATATATGTTTCGTCAGAAATTCTTTAGTACTTTTTTTAGCACTCCCTGTCAAACCCCCTGCCTTTAGGTAGGGGATGTAGACAGCTCAGCAGTTTATGTGTCAAAAAAACC
>JAGWBU010000164.1 GCA_021295735.1 Candidatus Poribacteria bacterium
AAGAATAAGGCTTGGGATAGGTATTGGTTCCCAGATACAAAAGCTGCGTGATGCTCATGCAAAAAACTTTACACACCCGACAGAAAAGTAAAACTTGCGCACTTTGTATAAATCTGCTATACTTTTCTGTGACCTAAATTTTGAAGGAGGCTATTATTAAATGGCACACACATTACCAAGACTCCCTTATGCACACGATGCATTGGAACCACATATTGACACACAAACGATGGAAATCCATCACGGAAAACACCATCAAGGTTATGTAAACAATCTGAATGCTGCATTAGAAGGTCATGACGACCTCGCTAAATTAGATGTTGAAGAACTGCTTAGAAATATTGATCAAGTACCAGAAGACATTCGGCAGGCAGTCATTAACAACGGTGGCGGGCATGCAAACCATTCACTTTTCTGGTCAGTCATGTGCCCCAAAGGCAACGGTGGCGACCCCGGTGGAGAGCTCGCAGCTGCGCTAAAATCTGCTTTTGGATCCCTTGAAGCTGCGGATGAAGAATTCACTACTGCTGCAACCAAACGTTTCGGTTCAGGTTGGGCATGGCTTGTTATCGGTGATAATGGATTGGAGATTTACTCCACAGCAAATCAAGATAGTCCAATTATGCAGGGACATACACCTCTTCTTGGAATTGACGTATGGGAACACGCATATTATCTGAACTATCAGAACCGTCGTCCAGACTACGTTGAGGCGTGGAAAAATATCGTTAACTGGGCACGGGTCAACGAAATCTATGCGGCAAACGCCTAAAATCCGATTTGACGTTTTATAGGGGCGGTCTCCAATCTGCCCCATAGGTGTCAATTTAAGGAAATTTCTTCTTGTGGAAGGGTTTTCAACCCCGCAGCATGCCATACGCGCATGCTGCGTTGATTTGGCTGAATGCCTAACGCGCATTCAGCGTTGATTTGGCAGCATGCCGGACGGGGAATGCCAACAGGCATTCATACCCGCCAAATGCCTCAATGGCATTCATACCGTTGATTTGGCGCATGCTGCGTTGATTTGGATTTAACAGCTTGAGTCTCGCAAAATCGGGCTTAGAAAGCCCTCCCACAAGAGATGAGCCAGCATTTTTTTCTTAAGTTTACACTTATGGGGCGGTCCCCAATCTGCCCCTATTTCCTAAATAGCATCCACACGCTGCCGACTTCCCATCCACCTACACAACCAACGATTCTTTCAGAAACTGAAGATGAATCGTTGAATGCTGAATCACAATTTACTATAATATTCTGTCCAAACGTGTTATACTGAATCATCAAGCGAAGATTCAATAATGTTAAAACCAATTTGAGTTCCTAATTAGGAGGACCGGACAATGAAAAGGGTATTTTGCTTTGTATCAATTATCGCTCTAACTTTCGTGAGTTACAGTTTCGGACAAGATGTCGCTGTCGTTTACGATGGAAAAATGGAAAATGGCGCTGGCTTAGGTATTACAGGTGGGGTGGCGGGGGCACAACAGTTAGCAGAGCTAATTGTAGAAAAACTTCAAGATGAAAAACTGACTGCGGAAATTGTTGACGCTGAAGGTTTAGCAGAATATATGGATGCGAACCCGAAAGGCATCTATATTCTTACACAGGGAAATACACCTGAAACAATTTTTGAAAATAAAGGTAAAGAGGACCCAATTTATTCCTGGTTGAGAGATGGTGGTATAGGTGGATTCATAGGAGATTACCCCTTCTACTATTTTTGGGATTTTGGTGCGAATGCACGAGTTACCGCAGCGGGAGCAGGACAGCAAAAGGTGTTTGGGGTTACCGTTACCAATGCCAGTGTAGCAAACGTTTCTCCGACAGATCTCGGTAAAAAGTACATACCTTCTCTTGAAAAATGGACTTCGAATCGTCCAGCAGGTCTTAATGTTTTGGAACAAAATGATTTTGAGTTTGAAAGTTATGCAGATGATGGCACAAATGCAGATCCAATTGCTTACCGAACAAATGACATGAAGGGATGGTTTATCAATTTCCATACCTCTTGTTGCGGCACTGCAATACCTGGAAACGAACAAGTCGCAACCGAATATGCAGAACTTATTTCAAATCGTTTTGCTGAAGCACAATCGGTAGACCCTACGGATAAAGTTAGCGTTGTGTGGGGACAGATAAAGTCCCTAAGATAGTTGACCTTCATTAGAAGAATCCATTATCCGTAGTCCCAATCTTCTGATTGAGGCTACGGCAACTGAACTTTTGGGAGGTTTGTCAACAATTTTCTTGACATTTCCTCTTAATGATATTATAATTATAAGGATACAGATAATACATTTCAAACGCCGGTAATTGTTAGGAAAAACGGTGTGTAATAAAATTAAATAGATTACTAAAAAGCGTTGAAGGGGAGGAGTAGGTCCTCCGGGCTTGCAAGAGAGGAAGACTCATTGGCTGAAAGGTCTTCCCAAGTACCTAAAGACTGAAGGTCGCCCTGGAGCTGCTAATCTGAACAACTGTAGGAGCGATCTCCGAATCGCGATAAGTAGGGTTAGTCGGTGTGATGTCCGTTATTGCATCCCAAGAGTGCTTTTCCTTGTTCTGTAAGGTAAAAACCTTATTCTTTGAAACAAGGGAGAGAATTGGAGTGGTACCACGGTAAGGTTATTTTACGTATCCTTCTCGTCTCCAAAGTGGAACGAGAGGGTTTTTTACTTTCAACAAATCACGACACAACAGAGTGTGTCTACTACCGTTTATGAGGTAAATGGGCATGGAACTTTCAGGAGCAAGAATCCTGGTTGATTGTCTCAAACGTGAAGGTGTCGAATATATCTTCGGTGTGAACGGTGGCGCGGCAATGCCGATTTTCGATGCTCTATACGACGAAACAGAATTGAAATTGATTCCGATGCGGCATGAGCAGGGAGTTTCTCACGCTGCCGATGGATATGCGCGCGCCACTGGAAAAGTTGGTGTTGCACTGGCAACCTCCGGTCCAGGTGCAACTAACCTCGTCACTGGAATCGCAACAGCCTATATGGATTCTATTCCGATGGTAGCGATTACCGGACAGGTGTTTACCCACTGGATTGGCAGCGATGCTTTTCAAGAATGTGATGTTATTGGCGTAACCCGACCAATATGTAAGCACAGTTATCTCATCAAAAGTTGTGATGAGGTGGCAGACGTTGTCGCTGAAGCATTCCACATCGCAAGTACTGGAAAACCTGGTCCCGTTATTATTGACATTGCTAAAGATGCTCAGAGAAATGAGACTCTGTTTAAGTATCCAGAAACAGTTGATATTCGCAGTTATAAACCGCAAGTGCATGGTGATCCCGCGCAAATCGCAAAAGCCGCAGCGTTAATTAAGGAAGCAGAAAAACCGATGCTTTATGCTGGTGGTGGTGTAGTGCTGGCAAATGCAAGCAAAGAACTGCAAGAGTTAACTCTCAAAACGCGTATCCCTATTACCGTCACATTGATGGGACTTGGCGCGTTTCCCGAAACACATCCATTGGCGATGGAGATGCCCGGAATGCACGGTTCTTGCTGTGCCAATTATGCTTTCACCGATGCTGATCTCGTTATTGCAATCGGTGCAAGATTTGATGATAGGGTTACCGGTGACCTTGACAAATTCGCTCCCAATGCTAAAAAAATCCATATTGATATTGATGCGTCCTGTATTGGGAAAAATGTACCCGTAGATGTTCCAATTGTTGGCGATGCGAAAAATGTCCTTACTGAATTAAATAAGCAGGTCGACACAGCAGATATTGACCCATGGCGCACGCAAATTCAGGAGTGGAAACAGAAGTATCCATTTGAATATGAGCAAAAAGCCGATAAGGTGATGCCACAATATGTCATAGAGCAGATTTATAAACATTACAGCGATGCGATTGTCGTAGCGGATGTTGGGCAACACCAGATGTGGGCAGCACAATACTTCAAATTTACTGAACCGCGTCAATGGTTGAACTCGGGTGGTCTCGGCACAATGGGATTCAGTCTTCCTGCAGCAATCGGCGCACAACTCGGATGTCCAGACAAAACCGTTGTCAATATTAACGGTGATGGCTCATATATTATGACCATTCAAGAATTAGTGCCCGCGATTACAATGAAGTTGCCACTTAAAATCTTCATCATCAACAATATGTATTTAGGGATGGTGCGGCAATGGCAGGAACTTTTCCACCACAAACGCTATTCCGCTGTGGATTATCACGACAACCCCGATTTCGCATTGCTTGCGCAAGCATTCGGTGCAACTGGTCTTCGCGTTGAACATCCTGAAGATGTTGAGCCTGCATTGCTAAAAGCAAAAGGAATCAATGACGGTCCTGTTGTTATTGACTTTATCGTTGATGAAGAGGAGAACGTATTCCCGATGGTACCAGCAGGAGCAGGACTTGGGGATGTTATCCGCGGACTGTCCTAAATACTTGTGTTATGTGATTATACTGCATTATTCCCTAATTGAGTAGTATGTCTGAACCAAGATTCTCAGGATTGACAGATTTTCAGGATTGCTGTGAAGATATATGTTTTTCAACGGATAGATGTTAATGCTTGATAAGCAATTATGCCTATCTTGTGAAAAGACATTACATGATACCATGTCTCAAAAATAACTATTTTGAAATAGACCGTTCGTAGTCGCGCAATTTATTGCGCCTCTTACATTTTTCAAAAGGGAAAATAATTCATAGAATTGGTATTAGAAGATGCTATTCCTGAAAATCCTATAATCTTGCTAATCTTGGTTCAGACATAATAACCTACAAATCAACAACCGATTTAACAAGCGGTGTAAAAGTTAATATAGAAAATGAGCAAAGAAGAAAGACATATTTTTTCAGTTTTGGTTGAAAACCGATTTGGAGTCCTCGCACGCGTGGCGGGACTTTTTAGTGGACGCGGCTTTAATATTGACAGTCTCAACGTCGCCGAAACCCACGACAAGAGCATCTCACACATGACGCTTGTTACACATGGGGATGCACAGATAATTGATCAGATCTATCAGCATCTGAATAGGTTAATTGACGTTATTGAGGTTACAGACCTAACCACCGGAACACATGTTGAACGTGAACTCGTTCTTATCAAGGTTGCGACCGATGATCCGCAAAAACGTACCGAGATTCTACAAGTTGCAGAGGTTTTCCGTGGACGTGTTATTGATATGAAACCTGCCTCTTTAGTGCTTGAAATTACTGGGGATGAGGGTAAATTGAAAGCGGCGATAGATATTTTCAATACCTACGGTATCCTTGAATTATCGCGCACTGGCAAAGTAGCGATGATGCGGGGTACTACAAAATAGGACTTGTTAGTGTAGCCTTCAATTCTCCGGTTAGTTACTTTCCCATATCATCATATCATTTCTAATTGACAAATTGTCACGGGTGTGTAAATATTTGGTTACATAGGTTCAATTTGCAATGATTACGCGGCGTTTTCCACTGTAGGGCGGGGTCCCGGGATGTTATTCATACCGTTGATTTCTTGATTTGGTGCCCCGCCACTGTGCAGGACGTGCCATGCAACGGGCAGACACCATAAAAAGTCGGGTTTTGCTAACGCTTCTACCCGACCTACGAAATAATGTCCTATTATCATATAGAAGTGGTATTACTTAAACAATACCTACCAATGAACAATCTCTCTAAAGATAGGTTATATCAAAACAACGGAGGTAAATGTGAGAAATCGAAGTAATATGTAATATTTGGGGCTGCAACATCAATCCTCCACGCAGAAGAACAGGAAACACAGTCCCTCATCTATGGACTTACCATTGGGAGCTCACGAGGCACTACAAAGGCAAGAAAGTATTTATGATAGAAAAAGAATTTAGAAATGAAGATCCCTCCGGTAAGATTATAGTCCTCATATTGTTTGTTGTTTCTCTTTTAGGTGCGGGATCATTATCTGTTAAAATTGGTTTGCAAGGCTTCCCACCACTGAAAATGGCACTTTTGCGTAGCATATTAGGTCTTATCGTTGTTGGAGGGATAGGATTCTGCTATGGGGTGTCAATGCGATTGCGTTTTGAGGAGTTGCCCCGGTTACTCTTGCTTGCAGCACTCCAGGCATTACATACAATTACAATGAATGTCGGCACGCAATTCACGACGGCTTCGCGTTCTACTATTTGTCATACACTGTATCCAGTATTTGTGGTCCTGTTCGGTCATTTCTGGCTTCCGGGTGATCGACTTTCTCCCACAAAGTTATTAGGAATCCTCGCCGCGTTCGGCGGTATGTTTGTAGCGCTCGCACCGAATCTACAAGGCGTGGGTGTTGTGGAGCATCTCATCGGCGACTTGATTGTAACGTTGTCGGCTTGTTTGCTTGCATTCCGCATTACGTTGACAAAATTGTTTGTTCAAGAGATTTATCCGTATCGACTCCTTGTACTGCCATCGGAAATTAGGGCCACTGTCTAAACCAAGATTGTGGTATAATAACAATCTAATTATAAGGAGTATCC
>JAGWBU010000019.1:0-8721 GCA_021295735.1 Candidatus Poribacteria bacterium
GTGTCCAATATGAAAACTATATGTTTTTCTCTAACCCAACCTCACGAAAACAGCTAAAATTGTCCAAAGTATAGTAATATAAATACATACAAAAAAACTTGGCAAATTTGTGCAAAATTGCTACAATACATTAAAAATCAATAAAATTACCGAATTTCCTATAATTTTCAACAAAATACTTGACAAACTTTGCAACAAAGGGTATACTTAATAGCGTGGCATGCAATCCGTTCAGAATTTTTGCAGCCAACAAACTCAAAAATACTTGACAAAGTTTCGCAATTTGTGTTATCATTAAATTATGCGGACAGAGATTCAATTAATACATTACCATATTTTTGCGTTGGTAATACCGGAATACTACATAAATCTCTCAAACGCAATTGTTCTTTACGAAACGCAACCCTCTTGTAGGATGGGTTTTTCTTGTAGGAGGGTTTTGAAAGCCCGATAACAGAACCCCGATTATTATAGGGTTTTTCTTGTGGGAGGGCTTTGAAAGCCCGATAACAGAACCCCGATTATTATAGGGTTCGCTAAAAGTCAAAAATAGGTTGACAATTTTTTGTAACCTGTTTAAAATAGGGAACGTAATTAAGCGTAATACCTAAAAAGTAAAATAGGTTGACATTTTTTGTAACCGATGTTATAATAGGTAACGTTAAATTACTAAATTCGGTTTGACCGGAAAACAATTCTTGTAGGAGGGCTTTGAAAGCCCGATTGCGAAAACCAAACCGAATCCCTACAAAATGAAGGATGTGTGCAACGGAAACGCATATATCCGATTTAAAAGGTTAGTAGAATAGATTTCATCCCTGAATCTGTTCTTGATATTTCAAATTGTATTGTCGGGCGCGATAACGCAATACACGCACATCGCCCCAAATAGTTAATTGTTTTTTACAAAGATTTTTAAATGAGGAGAAATTAATAATGCGATTGTCAAATAAATCGACATTTTCCTTAGCAAGTTTAATTTTGCTGCTTGCACTTGGGTTTCTTTATGCCGTGACTCCCGTTATGGCACATGCCCCTGGCAGTGATGAAAGAGCACACGACCACCCGCTACTGGAAACCCTTCCGGCACAAAATTTAAATCCGGGAACGGGTCCTGGTCAGGATGAGGATACCGATGACCCTGGTGAGGCAGAAGTTACCGCACATAATGTTCACCCAATCCCAGTTATTACGTTAAAGCGTGGTCAGACTAATGTCCGAGGCAATATGATAGCGCTTGACGCTACTACTAATACTACTTTTACCTTAGTCGTTGATTACCGTACAGATGTAACTACTAGTGCCACTAATACTGATACATCGACTGTTGCGGATGGCGATCTGGCCATCGGTGATGCTGCTCATGCAACACTGCAAGTTAACAGCACAGCGGCTGCGGATGCAGGTTTAGCTATCACGCGTGTCGCTGATGATGCTTCTATGTTTGAGGTAGTAGTAACTCCCAGACTTTATCCGAATGCCGACACGACAGCGGATACGAACGATGACACCTTGACGTTCAGAATACAATTACCAGCGGGTGGCTTGTTTAGTCTGCAAACAACAGAAATTGGCACGGGTGTTGATCCAGTAACTGTTCCTGGTGGTGAAAGTTTGGCATCAGCACTTTCTGTTTTTACGTTGGTTGATGCGTTGCCAGAGTTGCCTCCAGATCCACCCGAACCTGACACCACAGCTCCAAGTTTTACGGTTGTCACGACACCTGCCGGTAATACCGCACTTACAGCAGGTGACCCAGTTCAGTTTACCCTTACTGCTACTGAGGAGCTGGGAACTGGAAATAATGAACTTTTGGCGACTAATGTTGAAGGCACAACGAATGTTACATCAATGTCATTTGTTAGAGTTTCAAACACGCAATACGTCGTGATTGTAACGCCTACGGATCATACGAAGCCAATAGTTCTCACAATTGCAGCGGATGCTGTGTTTGATACCGCTGATACTCCGAATGGCAATGCAGAGCAGACCTTTACATTCACGCCCGCAGATACTGTAGCGCCAACAGTCACTATTACTTCTGCTGCAGGAACAGGTACTGATGCGGATAAGGTTGTTTTCACATTCACATTTAGTGAAGCGCTTGCTGCTGGTTCCTTTACTTCTGCCGATATAGATAGAACGCAAAGTAATGTTCTGCTCGCTGGTGAGCCCGTGATGTCTACAACTGATCCAAAGGTATACACGTTGGTGGTTACGCCACCTGCGACGGGTAGTGCGACGATTGTCCTGAAAACTGGCTCAGTTATGGACATTCAAGATAATGTGCTCGAAGGTGATCAGTCACACACATATATACCACCTGTTCCGCCGGGTCCTGCGACGATTACGGCTCCAGCAGGTGGAAATGTTGGAAATACAACGGCTGGTGCTACAATCACTATAACCTTTAGTAAAGATCCTGGCACTGTAACTGCTGCTGGAGTTACCCTCGATGGTAGTGGCACAACACGCACTGTCACGGCAGGTACTGCATCAGGTAGTATTAGTCTTACGTGGACCGGTACTGACGCTGGTACCAGTGATGATGGTTCCGGTACGATTACTTACACAATTCCTGCTGTTCCTACTGTGGGACCAGTTAGTTCAGCGAATAAGCTGGAAGGGCTTGTTATTCCTGGGAAGAGTTTTGTGCTTTTGACACATGCGGATCCCGAGGGATTACCAGAGACATTGTCTTCAGATGCTACGGTAGTGTGGGATGATATGCCGGATCTTGAAGCGTTATTCTATAGTGGTGGTTCTATAAACATAACCGTTCCTGATGTGGGGAACCGAAGTGTTCTCTTTACGGAATTTATGTGGGCAAGAAACCTTGCTAAAGTTGGTACAGCTGGTGAATTAGCGCATCAATGGATTGAAATTTACAACAATAACGCTGATGATGTAACCGCAACAGTGATGACCAAAGCTGGCCGTCCAGCACTTGCGCATGGCACTGATCGTGTCAGTAACGTTGTAGGTGCTGGTTGGAAACTTGAAGATTTAGGTCAGAACGGTTCTGATGATGGTGAAGGTGGCAGTGCCGAGGTCGATTTCGTTTCTATGTATAAGAAAAATAAAAGCGCAGGCGACAAAGATGGTTCTAACAAAGGCCATTGGGGAGTCTCCAGCGAAGTCTATCTTGCCTATCATAAAGGCACACCAGGGAAATTTGAACGTAGTGCTGTTGGTACTATCGGTGCAACGTCCTTTAATGTTGGCCCAATCATCTTCAACGAGATTGCGAATAGAAATAATGGTGATAAAGCTTACGAATGGATTGAACTTCGCAACAAATCTGGTGGCGAAGTAAATCTCAAAAACTGGCAAATTAGTATCGTGACGGCTGTCGGTCAAGATAACGTGTTCTATGACTTCCCGGATGCGGACCGTAAAGTTCCCGCAGGTGGTCTGCTCTTGTTGGTTGATACCGATCCAGCGAACGATCCGAACCACCCGTTGCAAACTGGATGGAACATTACAAAGAATGCCGCGAACCAAGTCAACGGTGTCGGTGCACATTCACCACGCTACATGGTTGCAGACTTCAAAGATGATGGCCTGCCAGACGATGGTAAATTCGTGTTGATTCTGCGGAACCGTAAAGACAAACGTGGTAAAGCAGAACACTTGAAAGACATCGCTGGTTATGATGACAATTTGAAGGTTTCAGCTGAAGATGCTGGTTTCACAAACCTCTGGCCCCTTAAAGGTGGTGTCCGTGATGCCCAACTTAGCAATAACAAGTTGGAAGTGAATCAAGTTCACCGTCGCCAGAAGGATAGTATCTGGGGAACAAGTTCTACCAACTACGGTAGAAACGGTGGAAACCATGGTGATGATACCGCATGGCGCGGTGTTGGTTGGACAAGTGTCGGCTACAAACGGAATGCTGCGCGGAATAGCGCACACGGTGGGACACCTGGATTCCCGAATGGCGCGATTAAAAGCGATGGTGGCGATGCGATAGCAGCACTTGTTATCAGTGAAATTATGCTCGATACCAGTCGGAACTTACCACAGTGGGTCGAAATTCAGAATCTCTCCAGTAGTATTGGGGTTAATTTGAATAACGCTTCACTCTTTATCGTCAACCATCACTTGAAAGCTGATGGCACCGACTATACTGAAGGTAAATTGTCCGAACGAATCAACATTGATAACATGGAGATTCCACCGAACCAAACGGCGTTGGTTGTTTCAACTGGTGCTCGCAGCTACACCAACCTTCCGAATGAACGTGTTTGGAATCTACGTAGAGGTCGTGGTGAAACACTGCTGAACCCGAACGGTTTCCAGATTACACTCAAGTTAAAAACTAATGAAGGTGATGCTAATAAGCACCAGACTGCTGATGTTGTTGGTAACCTTCCCGATGCACCAGCAGGCAGTCGTCCTGATGAACAGTCCTACTTGGATGCACTCTGGGATTGGCCGGCTGGAACGGATGCAAACGGTAACCGCGTTTCTGTCGCACGGAAAACTTCTACCAAGATTATGACGCTTGATGGAAGAAGTGCTGGGCATTGGTTATCTTCTATGGATGATCCACGGTTGAGTTTGATCCGTGAACATACGTATTATGGACATTCTAACGATGTTTCTTCACCGGGACAAACCGTTGGTACACCGCTGCCTGTCAACTTGTCCACCTTCCGTCCAATTCTGGAAGACGGCAAAGTCGTTATCCACTGGACAACCGAATCCGAACTTGACAACGCTGGATTTAATATCTATCGTAGTGAGGCTCGAGACGGTGAATACAAGCAGGTCAATACTGCTGGTCTGATTGAAGGTGCAGGCACAACTGGTGAACGCACCACTTACGAGTGGGTTGACCAAACCGCCAAGCCTGGTGTCGTGTACTACTACCAGATTGAAGATGTATCTTTCGCCGGTGAGCGTCAAGCGCTTGCTTTGACCAAGTTGAAAGGTTTGATCTCGGCCAAGAACAAACTGACAACGCGGTGGGGCGAATTGAAATCACAAGATTAACTCAGGGATATTCTAACTAACCTACCCAAAAAAAGCGGGCGTTGGACTTCGGTTCAATGCCCGCTTTTTTTCTTTTTTTAGAAAAGGAAACAATGGGCGGGCACAGGGACCTGCCCCTACACTCAAAGGGATCCACTTATTGTAGGACGAGGTCCCTGTGCCTCGCCATGTCTTGATGAAGAGAACCAATTAACTTGACATCTCCCCTAAACCATACTATAATATAAACAAACAACAATACCGGAGGACAACCCCAAACCGATGAAAAAGCTCTTTATAATACTCATTACACTCACACTTTTAGCCCCCAGTTTGCAAGCGAAGACAACCACCTATAGCGAACACATCGCCCCGATCCTACAGAAACAGTGCCAGGCTTGCCACCGCCAAGGCGAAGTGGCACCCTTTGCACTGACCGACTACCGAGAAGCAAAAGCGTGGGCAACCGAAATCGCTGAATATACTAAAGCACGACTGATGCCACCTTGGAAACCCGCACATGGATACGGCACCTTCAAAAACGAACGCCGACTGACCAACAAAGAAATCCAAATGATAACTGACTGGGCAGAATCAGGCGCACCCGCAGGCGACCTTGACGCAGTACCGCCGAACCCGAAATTTCATGATGGGTGGATACTCGGAGAACCCGACCATATCGTTGAAATGCCCGTAGAATACGAAATTGAGCCGGAAGGCGAAGACGAATATCGGCACTTCATCATTCCCACCAACTTTGACACAGATATATATGTTCAGGCAGTGGATGTGCAACCGGGCAACCGCAAAACAGTCCACCATGTCATCGCATATCTGGATACAAAGGGACAAGGGCGACAACTTGCCGCACAGGACCCCAAACCGGGGTATGTAACAGGCGGCACTGGACCCGGTATTGATGTTGTGGGGACGCTCGGTGGATGGGCACCCGGCGTTACACCTTCCGTTCTACCCGAAGGCGTTGGGTATCTTTTGCCAAAAGGCGCTGATATTGTGCTACAGGTACACTATTATCGCACTGGACATCTTGAGCGCGACCAATCGCGTATGGCGCTTTATTTCTCCAAAACACCCAAAACAACCCCGCTGGAAATCAGTTCAGCGATCAACGATAAGTTTATGATCCCAGCAGGCGATGCGAAATATGCTGTCCACGCATCCAGAAGTATCAAGAAAGACAGTTATCTGTTAGCCACGATGCCGCACATGCATCTGCTCGGACGCGACATGCGCATCATCGCTAAACCGCCAACGGGCGACCCGATTGACCTTATCTGGATACAAGATTGGGATTTCAACTGGCAGGACATCTATCACTATCATAAACCTGTCTTCCTCCCCGCAGGCACACAAGTCTCTCTTGTCGCTCATTTCGACAACTCTGCCACCAATCCAGCCAATCCGCACGACCCACCTGTCCCCGTCGGTTGGGGAGACAAAACCACAGATGAAATGTGCATCGGTTTCATTTATTATGTTGATGCAAGTGAATTTCAGCCTGTGGAATAAAGGCTATAAAACTGTAGGTTGGTGTCATAGAATCAACTGTAGGTCGGTTTCATAGAATCAACTGTAGGTCGGGGTCTCCGTGCCCCGACAATGTTATAAGTGATATAAACAAAGGGCGGGCACAGAGACCCGCCCCTACAATGGGTGGACAAATAATCTTATTTTTCCTTCCGCCCCACAAAATACACCGCAGACGCCAAAATATGCGAATGCGGATGCAATAACAACAACATATCCAACAACACCAACGGAAACGTCAACCACCCCACCAGAAGCGACACCGCCTTCGCAACCAACAAACTCCCGAAAGAACACACAAGCCCAACGTATTCACGAAAAATCCAATGCAGTGCCGTTGTAGGTCCCGCGCATGCCCCACTTTCTATCTCATGGAACTGGGAAAACAACGCCACGAACCCAGTCGTCGTCCAGCGTTGATAATCGTGAGGTGATGCGTGATACCCTTGTAGAAATGGCACCGCTGCGCACACATACCCATCCGGTTTTAGCACACGAGACATCTCTGCTACAACACGCTGCGGGTCGCGGACATGCTCCAGCACCGCCTCAGAGATAACCGCATCAAACACATTATCTGTAAACGGCAAACAGTGACCGTCTGCCACAACATCCACCGCGGGAGTCGTCTCAATCTCAAGGTTAATCACATTTGAGGCACGACGATGCATGCCAGAGCCCAGGTCCAAAACCCGTGCATTAGGTCCCAGTTCTCGGAGCACCCGTTTAACAGCACGATTCCAACGCGGTGCTGGATAAGGGCATCCCATCAGAGGTGCCAACAATCGGTTTTGCCGTAATCGATGTTTTATCCGTTCAACCATTTTTCTTGTGGGAGGGTTTTGTAAACCCGATTTTCTTGTGGTCTTGTAAGTCTGATTTCCATTTCTTGTGGGAGGGCTTTCTAAGCCCGATTGTATGTGTTTTAATCGGGGTTGAAAACCCCTCCCACAGGACAATAATCCTTAAATTGATTGGCTGCGTGGCAAACGTCAAATACGCGTATGGTATTTGACGCCTCTTACACTCTGTTGATTCATTCGTTCAGACAAAAAAAAACGGGGTCAGAACTCTGACCCCGCCATAACCGACTTATACATCAGGAAACTTTATATTCGCTTCATCCGCCGCCTTCACCAAATCTTTGACAATCTGCATCGTCAACTGCGCCAATTTCCGAGAGAATTCAGCGTCAGAAACCCCTCGGTATCGTGATGGCTGCGATGCACCGAGCCGTTCATTTGCAATCGCCATTGCGCTTGTAATCAGCGGCAACGCTACCTCAATAGGTTCATCGCAGGACGCTGGCGTCTCAACTGGTTCCGGTATTATGTCATCTTCTGTTTCAACCTCGCCTGTCAACATACGTTCGCGGTTTTCAGAGATTGTGTCAAGAACCTGTTTCGCAGCGAATTGGTGAGCCCCCTTCTTCGCACCCGGTATCGGATCAATCGTCTCGTGAACTCTGTCACCGTAATGGACTGTAACCTTCCAACTCGGTGCGTCTGCTGTGCCGTGTTGTGTTTCAGTAAAACGCGGCTGACTCAACCCACGTTCTTGGCAATATTGAATTAAAAGTCCTTTGTAGTTTCCATCAGGATCGGCAACATCAACATCCTGAACGGGCATATATTACTACCTCCCGGAGCCGCTCTATCTGCCGTTATCGTAGCGTGGGCGATACTCCATCGTGCGCGGTTTCACTTTCCGCTGGCGTTTCAGTTCAATTCGGCGACGTTTTTCGCTCGGCTTCTCATAAAAACTCCGTTTTTTGATTTCAGTGACAACGCCCGCTTTACCACACATCTTTTTAAAACGAGCCAATGCCCTATCAAAGGATTCGCCTGAATCAACCGTAACTTCAACTTGAACCATGTTTACAATCCTCCTTCAACAAATTACTATATTAGTATATCATATCTCAGCGTAGATGTCAACTTTTTTTGGCGCTGTAACTGTGGTAGGCGGGGTTTCAAACCGTGCCTATATGCAATAGTCTGTAGGTTAGATAGAGCAACACGAAACCCAACTTTTCTGGCAGTTAACGAAATGCAGTTCCGACAACTGATAGCTGATAACCGATAGCCCAGGGTTATTCAGTTTTATGAATTTTCATTTGTCTCGTAAATGTGGATCGGTTCTCCTAAAACAGGGTGTGTTGTCTCCTCAGAAAGTGTGTCAGGAACGTCTTGAAAA
>JAGWBU010000019.1:8766-13609 GCA_021295735.1 Candidatus Poribacteria bacterium
GCGTGGCAGAAAGTTCGCTGTGTCAAAAGCGCATCCGGGGAATGCCAAACGCGCATTCGGACCGTTGATTTGGTTGTGACGACTTTACCCCTCACATCAAAGGTCTTGAGGATCTCTGTTGAGAGATGAAGTTACATTATTGCGTATATTCAACAATTATGCTATAATCCCATTGTATCTGATAAACAACATCTGCAACAGATTATTCTAAATTCCCTTTGCTAATGTGGCACTGGACAACTTCATAAGGAGCAATAAATGTCAAAAAAACAGTTCAAAGTTCGAGCGGCGCATTGCGATTATCGTGCAAGTGAAGAGGAGATTTATCAAATCCTACGCCGTATCACGGACCCGCTTACGCAATCTTGGAAACCGATTGAGACTGCCAAAAAGGTTGTCATCAAATTCAACATGATGAAACCACATGAACGTATTATATATTTTGAAGGCCGCCGCCGTGAACTGGTAGACGATGCAGTGTGCCGTGCAGTACTGCGATTGCTCAAAGAGCACACAACAGCACAACTCATCGCTACAGATACAAACCCGTATACACATGGACATCGGATGCCACCCGGTTTTAACTATGAACATCATCTCAAAGAATTCGGCGTGCAATTTGTTGATTCAAACTTGCCACCGTTTAAAGTTTACGATGTTCCCGGGGGCGGTTCAATGTTTGACCGCTACACGTTGAGTGCTTGCTTTGACGATGCAGATGCGGTCGTTTCCGTAGCAAAGATGAAAAATCACGCATTCATGGGAATCACTTTGTGCACTAAGAATTTGTTCGGTTTACCACCGATGCTGCTCCCTGAAGGTAGAACGCGAAGTTACTATCATCACCTCATCCGTTTGTCCTACGTCCTACCCGATCTTGCGCTGATTACAAAGCCATGTCTCAATATCATTGATGCGTTAACAGGACAGTGGGGACGCGAATGGGGCGGCGAAGGCAGAATTTGCAACGCACTTATCGCAGGCGATCACCCAATTTCCACTGATACTGTTGGCATGCACTTGATGGGACATGATCCTGCATCAGACTGGCCTACACCACCTTTTAAACGCGATCGTAATCATATCCTCATCGCTGCACAGCGCGGGTTCGGCACTGTTGATTTAGATGAAATTGATTGGGAGAGCGAGGTTACGGCGCCTCTCGCGGAGTTTGACTCGGTGGAAACAGATAGCACACAAATGGTCGCTAATTGGCGCCGCACAACGTGTGAGCAGGGATTGGTCTATCTCGAAAACCAGAAAAACATGATAGATAAATATCGCGGAGATTTCATCTATTTGCAGGGTGGCGAAGTTGTTTGGAGCGGTCCAGATCCGTCTAATTTGGGGAGTCGCCGTCAGCTCAGTGGGAAAAAGAAGGATAGCGCCCTTTGGCTCAAGCTCGTTGATGCTGAGGAACACGAAGGGGAACGATTTAACGTTTATGAGGAGTGCATGAAAGACTTTGCAGCGTAAAGTATGTAAACATTTTTGCTAAAATCTACACTCTTCTTATTGTAGGGTGGGTCTCTGTGCCTACCCGTTGTTTGATATATTCAGATATATGAGGGGCACAGTGACCCACCCCTACAAGAGAATGTCCGAGGCGCAATGAATTGCGCGGCTACAAACGCTATAACACCTGAAAACGAGTCAATTTGCACAAGCTCTAAATTATAAGGGAAAAGACAGATGGATATCACGGATGCACAAAAAAAGCAATTAGATGAGCAGGGATGTATTGTCATTCCAGATGTGCTTTCAGACGAAGAGATAGAAATGTATAGAACCGATATACTTCGGTTGGCAGAGCAGGAAAAACAGAACGGTTCAGCACTGCGCCATACTAACGGATTCGGTCAGCATGTGCGTTGGTTGATGAACAAAGGTAAGATATACGAGAAACTCGTTGCACATCCCAAGGTGATGCCTTTTTTTGAACACCTGCTTGGTGCGGATTATACGTTAAGCACTCTCACCTCAAACATCATTGACCCGGGTGCCCCCGATGGAGGATACCACGTTGATAGTGTTTTAGGTGGAATGCCAGAACCACTACCCAGTTTTCCTGTGGTTGTCAACAGTCTCTGGTTACTTGACGATTTTACGCCAGAAAACGGAGGCACACGACATGTTCCGGGTATTCATCGTCAACAGATAAAACCGCCTCCCGGTACTACACACCACCCTGACGAAGTGCGCCTCTCTGCACCGAAAGGTTCTGTGTTTCTTTTTAATGGAGCAGTCTGGCATTCAGCAGGTGCTAACAAGACCGATCAACAGCGCATCGCACTCATCTGCTTCTGTTGTCGGTCCTTCATTAAACCGATGTTCGACTTTGTGCATTACCTTGAACCAGAAGTAATTGAACGCGCTACCCCAACGATGCGCAGAATTTATGGGTTTGATTCCCAGCCAAGACCGCCAGATAAACCTAAGCAGTAATTGTAGATGACTCAAAAGGTTAATGTTCAAATCTAAAGATTCGTGCGTTTTCGCCTTTTTGAACTTGTTTACGACTCACCTCTTATTGATAATATAGCGGAGTCTACAATTAACTGGACATCTGAGCTGTCCGAGGGAACTCCGATTCCCGACTAACAGTGGTTTCGTCGCGATTCGGAGAATAATTTACTATAATTCGTAGCTAAGAGAAATTTATCGTCTTGAATTCAAATAATAGGTGTGTTATAATACTTTTAAACTCAAAACTTGTAAGAGGGAAAGTCACGTGAATTGCGAAATGAGTGAAACGCGAATGCGAATCCTTCAGTTATTGAAGATGCGTAGCAGCCTGACCGTAAATCAATTGACAGAAGCACTACATATCAGTGCGATGGGAATCAGACAACACCTCACAATTCTTGAAGAGGAAGGCTTGGTTGAGTATCATAGTGAAAAGCATGGACGTGGGCGTCCGCATCACATTTATAGTTTAACTGATGAGGCGAATAGTCTCTTTCCAACAACTTATGCCAACTTCGCGGTCGGTTTGATGCACGAAGTAGCAAAATTTAACGGGCCTGGGTTCATCAACAAGGTTTTTCGAAGCCGCATGAAGTCCCAATTACAGATGTACCAAGAACGACTTGACGGTAAAGACTTGGTTGAACGCATCAGGGAACTTGCTCGTATTCGCGATGAAGAAGGTTATATGGCGCGTTTTGATGAAAACGAAACAGATTACGTCTTAGTAGAACACAATTGCCCTATCGCAGCGATTGCTCAAGAATATCCACACGTGTGTGAGATTGAATTGGGACTATTCCGACAATCCTTAGGTACAAAGGTATACCGGGTTGAACATCTCATGCAAGGGAGTCATAGATGTTGCTACCGCATTCCTAAAGACAATTGTCAGAACAAGGATTTTGAGTCAACATCTGATGAACAATCGAGCCGAAATCAATAGAGTGCTATGCGTGTTCGCTTCTCAATAATTTAAACCGATTTATAGGCAATTTCAATGTCTGACGAAACAGGTAGACGTGACTTTTTCAAAGAAGCGTTGAATCAAATTATGAAACCTGTCGCCGAATTCCTTGATGACAGGATTGGTGATCAGTTTCCGTTTGATGAACCGAACCGTGTTATTCTACGTCCACCAGGTGCTTTGCCTGAACCTGAATTTTTAGAGAAATGCCATCGGTGTGGGAACTGTGTCAAAAACTGCCCCGCAAACGCTATACAACCACTACAAAGCCAAGACCCTAAACTTGCTAACACACCTTACATTGACCCTGAAGAACAACCGTGTGTGATCTGTGATTCGCTGGCATGCATGTACGTCTGTCCAAGTGGTGCACTACAAACTGTCTTTGCCGAAGATATCAGGATCGGACTTGCAGTTTTCAATGTTGAAACTTGTCTCCGCACAAAATCGGTTGATTGCAGCTACTGCGTAGATACTTGTCCTATTGGAGAAGACGCTATTAAGTTCTCGCCAGACGGTATAGTAGAAGTGCTTGATTCAGGATGTACTGGGTGTGGGGTATGTCAGTATGCTTGTCCAACAGATCCAAAGTCTATAGTGGTCGAGCCGTTACCGCTTCCACAATAGCACCATGCCCGTTCTACCTCAAATTCTTTTTCAGACACCTCTGAACACCCAAAGACTACGTGACATAAAGCCTCCATTGGATGTTCCACCGAACCTTTTCCTGTATATTCTTCTAAGCGGACTCATTCTTGCAGCATTTGTCGGAATTGTATGGTTCTATCTCCGAAAACGTCGTCAGACCGAGGTATCTCCTCCAACTGAAGAAGTAGTAACGCGCCCACCACATGAAATTGCTCTTGAACAATTGAAAATACTTAATGATGCCACGTACGATATGGAGACTTATCACACCCGAATTTCTTATGTCATTCGCGAATACATTGCAGCGCGTTTTAAAATCCCCGCTTTAGAGTTGACAACTACAGCACTTCTAAAGCAGATGACACATGAACAGATAGACGATTTATATGTTGAACGTATCCAGCAGTTTCTTATCAATTGTGATAGCGTAAAGTTTACCAAATATCAACCTGAACGATCCGAAGCAGATGCGCGTATGGCAGACGCTCAATGGTTTGTTGAAGAAACGAAAATACCGTAAGTGCCAATTTCAGTTAGCCACAACACGCTTGACTCCCAAGGTCGGTAGGAGCGATTTTCTAATCGCTCCAGATAATCCGCGAAAACCGTTAATTCTTTGATGATTATAGAAAGTATCTTGATTAATGTTGTTCTTATATGTAATAATTACGGTATATATTACATATAACCCACATTCCGCAGTTGTTTAATCAGAATTTAATATTTATAGGACAAACCCGTGTCACGAAAGGATCCGTACCG
>JAGWBU010000019.1:13642-37362 GCA_021295735.1 Candidatus Poribacteria bacterium
GCTTGCTCGATGTAGGTGCCACGCAGGTTTGAGAAATAAATATCGAAAATCGGAAATTCGAAGTGCGGAATGTAGGATATAAGTTTGTATAGAACGCATTCCTATATAACATCAAATGAAAAGACCTTGAAATATTTTACAAACTTTGGTATCCTTTTATACGCAATAAAAGATAGTTATTGCTTGGTAATTCTTTATCATACGCATGTGAATTCGGATTAATCTAACAAGGAGGCAACTCAGCGTGGCAAATACACTTTCCAATGACCAAGTGCTCCTGACTATACCGATGCGCCCTGATATGGAACTTGCGGCCGCCAAATTAGCTTCTGTTATCGCCGAATCAATGAGTTTTGACGATGATCAGATTGAAGAAATTCAATTGGCGATGATTGAATCCTGTATTAACGCATTTGAGCATAGTAGAAGTCCAGATCAGATGGTCATCATTAAGTACATCATGAGAGCAGACGAATTGGAATTCAAAATTACGGACCAAGGAGTCGGTTTTTCCCCTGAAAATCGACCGCAGCGTAGAACCAGCAAGCCAGATTTACATCCTGATATGCGAAAGCGCGGATGGGGCTTAGAAATTATTCATGCACTCATGGACAGTGTGGATATTATGAGCGGGGAAAACGGAACGACAATTAGTATGGTTAAGTGTAAGACTGTGTAAAATTGACATAGATCCGTCTCACTTTCAAGGAGGGAAAAAGTTTGGCAAACAAATTTGATATTCAAATCCGTGCTGATCAGGAATACGCTGTACTCGAAACAGCGGGATACTTAAATGATTCACTTGGAGAACAACTTTCAAAGAAAGCACAAGAGCTCATTCAAAAAGGATATACCCAACTGGTAATCAATCTGGATAAAACCGCACTGATTAACAGCATTGGCATCTCCATTCTGATAGAAATTATTGAGGCACTTGATGAACGGAACGGAACGTTAAATTTCTGTGGGTTGTCTGCAACGCAGGAACGTACTTTTCGTATGATGGCAATAGCAAAATATGCGGGAATCTTTCCAGATGAAAAAACTGCAATAGAAAATTTCTAACAAGCTCTAAACTTAACACTCACCACTACAAACCTATACTGCCTAAGTCGCCGTTTTTTACCACAAACGGGTCAATAGGATTGGATACCCTACCGTAAGTTTTGAAGACAAAAGGAACAATCCGTCATGCACCTAAGTTCAGCAGAAGAAACTATACAAAGGTTAATATTCAGTTTGTCTGAATTGGAACAGTTAGGTCAGACGCTAATTTCCGGACACAGTAACTTTAACGTTTCAAGCAAGACCTATCTTCGAATTACGCTTGGCACCCTTCAGGCAGCTCGGGGTGCTATCTTTTGTTTCCACCCAACAGATAATTATCTGACAATTGCCGCCTCAACCCCAGAAGTAGAAATCCCGCCAATTGAAATTGAACCTGACGAAGTTGCAAGTCTACTTGAATGTACTTTCGTTGAATTAGACACACCACCACAAAATTTGCAAAATTTCATCAACAGAAACTCGGAACAGCTTAATGGATCTGCAATGCATCGTCTCTGGGTGCCGTTAAAAATCCATGACGAGTTCCTCGGAATCCTGAGTTTAGGCAAATTTTTAGGGCGCACCGCATTAGAAGACTGGGAACAAGAACTCTTAACCATTCTGGCACACCAAATATCAATTGCAATCGCATATTCTCGGATTGTGGAAGGTATTCAAAGTGAAAAGTTTCGGTTGTTTATGTTGGCTGAAAGTGCTCCTCAAATTTGTCAATTGTTACAACCAGAAGACGCAGCAGAACAGGTAGTCCATCAAGCAGTGGCACTCCTTGATGCGAATGTAGGTGGACTGATGCTAATTCAACCACAGCAGCAAAATCTTGAGTTACGGTACGCTTTCCCCGAGACTTTAATTTCAGAAAACGGTGACCAAAACGGAAAGGATCCAATCTCTATTTCATTAAAAGATATAGAAGCAGACACAGTAGATGTAAATGAAAAAACAGCATTTGATATGTTAGTTGGCGTTGTTAAAGAAGGCAGGACAGACCGGTGCTCCTTTAAAACGAATACTTTCTTCGGTGGAAAAAACTTGATGGCAGGTCCTATACCGGGACGTGATGGTGATATTTTAGGCGTACTTGTTGTAGGAGACAAAGAGGAACGTGGTGGCAGAATTGCTGAATTTACAGACGAAGATGAGATACTTCTTGATTCCTTCGCGAAACAAGCAGGCGTGGCAATTGAAAACGCTCACCTACATCAAGAGGCACTTGATGCACGCCAATTACAAGCAGAGATGGAGGAAGCTCGGAAAATCCAAGAAAATCTGATTCCAGACACACTTCCTGACATACCCGGCTACGAGGTTGCGGGACATTACGAGCCGCGCGGTCCTGTCGGTGGTGATTATTATGACTGTATTGAACTGCCAACTGGTAGATGGGGACTTGCTATCGCTGATGTTTCTGGTAAAGGAATGCAAGCGGCACTCTTGATGGCAACACTTCGTGCAGGACTGCTTTCTGAGTTAACAAGTTCAAGGGGGCGTGAAGACGAATCCATAGATATGAAAAATGAGTTGATTGACATGGCAATGACTCTAAACTCATTACTCTACGTCAGCGGAACTGAAGAAAAATATGCTACGTTCTTTTATAGCCATCTTAATCCAGAAACCGACACACTAACAACTCTAAATGGTGGACACAATCCGCCGCTGGTTGTGAAAAACGATGGAAACATCGTATGGTTAGGGGAAGAAGTCGGTGGATTGCCGTTGGGAATGTTCCCGAATGATATGGTCCCGCTTATCGCTAAATATGAAGCTGAACAAATAAAACTCGAAAGCGGTGATCTTATCATCTTTTATACTGATGGTGTCACTGAAACCGTCAACATTGAGGATGAATTCTATGATGAAGAGCGCCTTGAACAGGTTGCCAAAACATGTACCGATAGTGATGCCTCACATATATGTAACTTAATCTATCAGGCAGTAATGGACTTTCAGGGAGATGCTGACCAATTCGACGATCTGACGTTACTTGTCCTCCGAAAGAAATAGGAAACCAAAACCATGCAACAAACATCTGAAGGACGTAGATTTTTAAGTCCCACAATCCTTGCACAAATTGGCAATCTTGAACTCATTGCGAAATTTGTTGTTGAAGGATTCATCTCTGGATTACATAAAAGTCCATACCACGGGTTTAGTGTTGAGTTTTCGCAATACAGACAATATATGCCGGGGGACGATACAAAACACATCGACTGGAAAGTTTACGGTAGAACCGACCGCTACTACATCAAACAGTTTGAGGAAGAAACAAATCTTAACTGTTATCTTTTGTTAGATACCAGCCAGTCTATGGCGCACCCATCCCCTGAGGACCTACAAGAGATAGACGCTGCGCAACAACCTGAAACATCTGAAGGTGTAGGGCCCTTATCAAAACTCCGCTATGCCAGTTTCCTTATAGCCTCACTCTCTTATTTTATGGCGAAACAGAAAGATGCTGTTGGGTTCGCATATTTTGACGAAAAAGTACATCAGTACTTGCCTGCGCGGAGTAGTGCTTCACACATGCATTCTATCTTGTTGACATTGGAAAACCTCCAAACCGCCAAGGAAACCCGAATTGGCGAACCGCTACATCAAATCGCAGAACGGTTGACGAAACGTGGGTTAGTAATTCTCATTTCTGACCTTTACGATGAAAATCCTGATGAGGTAATTGAAGGGCTTGAACATCTCCGTTACGATGGGCACGAGGTTATTGTCTTTCACCTACTATCTCAACAGGAGGTGGAATTTGAGTTTGAAAAGCTTATCCGTTTCGTTGATGCAGAAAACGACCAAGAAATTATCACAACACCACAAGTCATTCGGGACAGTTACATGAGCAATTTTAACGAATTTATTAACCATTACCGAACAACGTTGAATCAATCGGATATTGATTACAACCTGATAAATACATCAACACCGATTGACCGCGCGCTTTCATCATATTTAGCGAAGCGACAAGGATTCTTATAAAAGTAGCAGGCACACCGGTGCCGACGCACGAAGGAGACATACACGATGGGTTTTTTAGCTGGGGCGTTTGCTATTGCAGGTACTATAGGGGCATCTATCCCTCTTATTATCCACTTACTGAACCGGGAACGTGCGCGCAGACTTATTTTTAGTACTGTTCGTTTCATCCAGATGTCACATCAAACAAATGTGCAACGCCACAAACTAAAGCGGCTACTTCTGCTGCTTATGCGCATCTTGATGTTAATACTTCTTGGTTTCGCCTTTGCACGACCTTTTTTTGCGGCTGACCCTACAACCGCTCCTGAATTAGGCGGTGTGCGGAATGCAGTTATCATTTTAGATACATCCTACAGCATGCAGTATGAAGACGTTTTTGCACGTGCGAAAGAAGAGGCAATCAACCGCCTTGACAGTTTAGAGAGTGCCGATGTTGTTGCGCTCATCCTATCTGCAGACAAATCGCGGAAAGTTTTGCCTATTGACTCTCAACATAATCACATCAGAACAGCAATAGAAAGTGCAGAGCCTACTGACTATACAACCGATTATCTTGATGCTATCCAAACTGCTGATGAAATTCTTCAGGGAATTTCAGTCGGACAGAAACAGATATACCTTATTGCAGACTTGCAGAAAATCGGATGGGAAAACTTCCTTGAAACCGACAGGCTTAGTCCCGATGTAGACATCGAATTTGTCAATGTCGCAGTTGAACAACCGAACAACCGCGCAATTACCGACATCAATGTTCCACCAGTAGTACTCATTGAACAAAAAGATACTGAATTGGTGGCACGTATTCACAATTTCAGCACTGAAGAGGTTCAAAAACTACCTGTCCGTCTATTTATTGACAACAATAAAGTCCAAACCACGCAATTGGATATCGCGCCAGAAGATAGCGCGGATGCCATCTTTAAAATGGAAATTGATCTGCAATCAGAATCCATTCATACAGGTTGGGTTGAAATTGATTCTGATGCTCTTGAAATTGACAACAGATACTATTTTACTGTGCAAAGCATGAAATCTATCAAGGTGCATGCTGTCAATGGCGAACAGAAAAGATCTGATATTGAAGATGAAACCTTCTTTTTGACAAGGGCACTGAAAAGTGTTGGAGATGATGGAGCACCTATTAATTACACAGAGTCTGCCACATTACCGTCAGCAGCTGCGCTACAGCGGTACGATGTGCTTATTCTCGCAAATGTAAAACAGATGACAGCAGCTGAAGCCGAAAGATTGAAAACTTATGTGAATACAGGTGGCGGACTAATTATCACGCTCGGAGATCAAGTTGATTCAAGCATTTACCAGCAACATCTTGGCGGAACAGAAAACGCACTCATGCCGTGTACTTTAATGCAAGCGGTCGGTGACCCAATTGGCAAAGATGAGTTTCAAGTCATCGCGAGTGTTGATTATCGTCATCCTATTTTTACCCCGTTTCGCAATCCAAACCATGGAGACTTTGGAAAAGGGCGATTTTATAGATATTTTCAGACGGTCCCCACGCCAGAAGCAGTAACTATCGCTGCTTTTGATGACGGAAACCCAGCAGTCCTTGAAAAAATTTACGGCAACGGACGAGTCCTCTGTCTTACATCCACGATTGATCGTGAGTGGAACGATCTGCCTATACACGGTGTCTATCTACCTTTTTTACACGAAACTATCAAATATCTTGCGCTGAAGCAAGCAGGCAAAGTGCCGGACTATCGTGTTGGAGACAGTGTAGAATACAATGGATCTCAAGATAGTGCAGGAAAAGAGGTGGCTGTTTTCAATCCAGATCGCAAAGAAACACGGATGACGTTGAATGAACAAGGCAGCCTCTTTTATGAAAATACTGAACACCCTGGTATCTATTCAGTACACGGTTCTGGCGGATCACCGCACTATTTTGTTGTTAATATTGATACTGTTGAGTCCGACTTAACACTTCGGAATCCAGAGGAGTTAACCAGCATGCTTGTCGGTTCTACTGAATTTGACCGTGCCCCATCTGAACTTACAGCCGAAGTTAAACAACAATACCGTGAAGATGTTGAGAAAAATCAGGGTGTCGCGACTTATCTTCTTTTAGCAGTTTTCGCACTTGCAATAACGGAAATGTTCCTCGCAAATCGTGTATAGTTGTGATACAATTTTACTTTAGCAATATCAAAATCTGCCTTATGGTCTTGGACTAATGAATTTGAACGTAATAACGTATCTGAATAATAACATCTCATTAACAAATAACGCGTTTGTAGTCGCGCAATTCATTGTGCCTCGGACATTCAACATAAGATAAGTTTAATAATCTCATAAAACTCTGTTATGGTGTTTTATTTATCAGAATTGGTATAATTATTTATTCTTTAGGTTTGTGTCTCTATGAGATTTAGGAGGATAATATAAACAAATGGGTCCCGAATTAACAGATAAAATTGAAGTTCCAGATGTTGTATCTGATAAGGAATGTCAATTTTTTATTGAAAACGGATATCTTGTCGTTCCAAACTTGCTATCCGAAAGCGAAATTGAAGAACTTAGGCAAGATACAGTTACGCTTGCTCGTGGTGGATATGAATGTGATAACATGAAACCTTTGCCCGATAGTGTTACAGACGAAGATGCAATCGGCAGAATTCTTTGTATTCATCAACCGCATTTCGTTAGCGATACTATTGAAAAGTACGTCAAACACCCAAAAATCTGTGGAATCCTGAGCCAAATTACCGCCGCACACCTGCCTTTTTGGGATGGTAGCGTTAAGTGTATGCAGTCAATGCTTTTCGTCAAACCACCTAATTTTCAGGGACAGGCGTGGCATCAGGACGAAATCTATATTCCCACGCGCGACCGTTCCTTAATCGGTGCGTGGATTGCTATGGATGATGCAAATGTGGAGAATGGGTGTTTGTGGGTACTTCCTGGTTCTCATCGGCACGGTTATTTATATCCACAGCGTAATCACGAAAATCCTGACGAATTCGATTTCGCGCAGGAAAGTTACGGATTTGACGGTTCAACGGAAGTCCCTGTTGAAGTAACAACAGGAACGCTTGTCTTCTTCAACGGCTATTTACTGCATCGTTCCCGCAAAAATAGAGGAAATACATTCCGTCGAGTCCTTGTCAACCATTACTGCAATTCATGGTCATTGCTTCCGTGGTCAATCCGAGAAGGAGAACGACCTGCAAGTGCTGACCGACGTTGCATTATTCCTGTATCTGGGGTTGATCCTTATTCATGGAAAGGTTATGACGAACCCGGCAAAAACGTAGGGTTGCGAACATGCAAAGCGATTGACGAATTGCCGCCTATTGCGGCGGAAAGTGAGTAATACGATGACAACGGAACTGACATTTGATCTACAGAACACATTGGAGACTATGTTAAACCGTATCGCGACAGGGGACGACATCACTGAACAACTTCTCAAGATTGAGCAGTTATCTACGGACATAGAGTCTACTGCGCCAACAATGCTTAAGCATTATCTTGAACGGAAAAGTTATACAAAAGCATTGGATTTTCTTAAAGATTTGTAAAATTCTGTTTTGTCAATGTTTAGAGGTATTCAATTGTAGAGAATTACTCTTGTTGGAGGGGTTTGTAACCCCGATTTAATAACAAACGCGTTTGTAGTCGCGCAATTCATTGCGCCTCTTTTTACGTTTTTAGATGTGAAAAACCGAAAATTGAATGGCTCTGTTTCCGCTATTTGTAAACCTTGACAAATCTGAAGTTCTGTGATACAGTTCCACCAATAAAGCAGTGCCAACTTTTTATAGGCATTGCTTTTTAACATAAAACTACTGTTGAGCCGAAGATTCAAACTTGAAATGAGGACTACATGATCAGAGAAGATGGACGAAAGACAGATGAGATGCGTCCTATTACAATCAGACGAAATTATATTAAACACGCTGAAGGTGCCGTTCTTATCGCAACTGGAGATACTAAGGTAATCTGCACTGCCTCCGTTGATGAACGCCAACCCCGTTTTATGCGTGACCAGAATATCCGAAATAGAGGATGGGTTACAGCCGAGTATTCAATGTTGCCGCGCTCTACTTCTCAACGCATGCAACGCGAAGCATCGCAAGGCAGACTCGGTGGACGAACACAGGAAATCCAACGACTTATCGGTAGGTCACTCCGTGCTGCTGTTGACCTTGATTCATTGGGTGAAAGAACAATTTGGGTAGACTGCGATGTCATCCAAGCCGATGGTGGTACCCGGACGGCAGCAATTACAGGCGCTTTTATGGCCCTTTGGGATGCTTGCAAAACGCTGCAATACCAAGGCAAGATTGATGAACTGCCAATCTTAGACAATATCGCAGCGACCAGTGTCGGGATTATTGACGGCATCCCCATGCTTGACCTCTGCTATTCTGAGGACTCTGCTGCCGATGTTGATATGAACATTGTTATGACAGGTGGTGGAAAGTTTATTGAGATTCAAGGGACTGCTGAACAAAATCCTTTTTCCCGCGAAGAATACGACCACTTGCTTGACCTATCTATCAACGGTATTCAGCAACTCATCCGTTTACAAAATCAAATGATGCTTGAGGGCCTTAATGAAGCTTGTTTTGGCAACCCGTAACCTCGGCAAGGTGAAAGAACTTACGGCAATGCTTAATACAGATCGACAACTGGAGAGTATACAAATCCTTTCGCTTCAAGATTTTCCGGATGCGCCAGAGGTAATTGAGGATCGTGATACTTATGAAGAAAATGCTTCAAAGAAAGCCACAGTCATCGCTGATTATACAGGGCTTCGGACACTTGCTGATGACGCTGGCTTAGAAGTTGATGCTCTCGGTGGTGCGCCAGGTGTTCACTCCAAACGGTGGGCAGGTGATGATGCAACTGATGCTATTCGCGTTCAGAAGTTGCTTAAGGCTTTGGAAGGTGCCACCAATAGGAAAGCACGATTTGTGGCAGCAATTGCTATCGCGGAACCTACTGCACCTAACAGCAGTGATTTTGTAAACAGAGTACAAGTGGTAGTAGGAAAATGTGAAGGACATATCACCCACGCCCCTGCTGGGAACAGCGGCTTTGGATACGACCCAATTTTTGTGCCTAACGGTTATGAGAAAACTTTTGCAGAATTGGGCGATACAATTAAAAACCAAATCAGTCATAGAAGTGAAGCACTGCGATTAGCACTTAAATTGTTATATAGTGAAATATAAAATTACTTGGACAGTTCTTTATAGGTTTGATGCGTTTGTAGTCGCGCAATTCATTGCGCCTCTTCCTGTAGGAGCGACCTCTAGGTCGCGACTTTAAAACTGTAGAACACTTTGTCCGTGCCGAGTGACAATGTCCAGTTAATTGTAAAATCCACTATAAGATTCTCTGTAGGAGTTATAGTTAGATTTATGGCAAATTTCTTATAGACGTATTTTAAACTGAGAACACAAATCGAAATATATACTTCTGTATTATTAGAAACTAAAGTTTGGACATTTTTTAAACGTGAGTTGATACGAAATTAGTTCACCACCTATGTTGTTCAAGTCAACACACAACGGACAAAACGGAAACCTCCTTTGCTCCAGCGGAGCAATATGTTTATAGCAACATTATGAAACGACATATCCGCTCCAGCGGAGCGGTCCGTGATTCCCGACACATAGCACTCCGCTGGAGTGTGAGAATGTGTGGACACCGTTTTCTATAGATATAGCACTCCGCTGGAGTGCAGCATTTTCGCGGTGTTCCACTGATATGTGCAACTCAACTTTCACGAGGTAAGAATTGTCCAAACTATAGTATTAGAAAGGAAATTTAATGGCAGCACTAAACGATTTACGAAACGGATTAGTCATCCGACTTGATGATGTTGTCTACACTATTGTAGACTTTCAGCCTGTGAAGCCCGGGAAAGGTGGCGCATTCACTCGGACAAAAATTAAGCGGGTCGCCGATGGCGCGGTGCTTGATCGCACCTTTCGCGCCAACGAAACCATTGAAACCGTCAGACTCACTGATCAAGAAATGCAGTTCCTCTACAGTGAGGGGGATATGCTATGGTTTATGGACAACGAAACTTTTGACCAGCATGCGCTTCCTAAAGCACTCATTGGGGATGGTGTAAAATACTTAAAAGAAGGTGAAACTATAACGGTCAAAATGGATGTTGATACGCCGCTTGCCGTAGAATTGCCGACTTTTGTAGAGCTCAAAATTGTTGAAACGGACCCCGGTTTACGAGGAGATACCGTCAGCGGCGGTTCAAAGACAGCAAAATTAGAAACTGGGGCTGTCGTAAATGTCCCTCTCTTTGTTAAAAACGAAACTGTTATCAAAGTTGACACTCGGACAGGGAAATACGTTGAAAGGGTGTAAAATATGAAGCAAAAAAAGCAAAGTGAGAAAGTTGACTCTCCTGCTGATACAGAAGTTACTTCTGACCCTCTATTAGAACGCCTTGAAGACCTCATCGCAATTGCGGAGAAATCGGATTTGGCAACGGTTCGAATTCGCGATGGTGAAGTCGAGATAGAACTTTCGCGCACGACCTCTCAATCAGTTGTACCGTCTACACTGCCCAACCCGAATATCACCGCACCAACACTCGTCACAGAAAACGAAGCAGGTGACGACATTATTCGCTCACCGATGCCAGCACGTTTTTATCGATCCCCAGCACCCGATGAACCGCCATTTATTGAAGTCGGTGATACTGTTACTGCCGGTGCTTCCTTGGGCACTTTGGAAGTCATGAAAACTTACAACGATGTTGAGGCACCTTTCAACTGTGAAATCCTCGAAATTCTTGTTGAAGATGGGGACGCAGTTGAATACAATCAACCGCTCTTTCGAGTGAGGCAAACTTAGGACTATGTTTGAAAAAATTTTGATTGCAAATCGCGGGGAAATTGCTATCCGTATTATCCGTGCCTGTAAGGATATGGGTATTAAGACTGTTGCTATTTTTTCTACAGCAGACAAAAACGCTCTCCACGTCGAATATGCCGATGAGGCATACTGTATCGGGCCACCCCCTTCTACCGAAAGTTATCTTAAATATGCCAACATTACTGCTGTAGCGGACTTTGCCAATGTCGATGCGATACACCCTGGCGCGGGATTTCTCGCTGAAGATGCACAGTTCGCTGAAATATGCGAAGCACACCAAATAAAATTTATCGGTCCGTCCATTGATGACCTCAATACTATGGGCGACAAGGTCCGCGCACTTGAAACAGTCGCAAAGGCGGGTTTGAAACTTGTCCCTGGTAGTCAAAGCAGGAAACGAAAAAAAGACAAAAAAGCAACCGTTGAATCTGCTGAAGAAGCAGCTGAACTCGCTGAAAAAATCGGATATCCGATTGGAATCAAGGCATCCGCAGGTGGTGGCGGGCGCGGTATTCGCATCGCATACAACCGTCCCAGTCTGTTTAACCTGTTTCACATCGCAAAAGCCGAGAGCGAAGCCGCGTTTGGTAACGGCGATGTTTACATTGAAAAATGGATAGAAGAAGCACGGCATATTGAAGTACAAGTTTTGGGAGATTCTCACGGTAATGTCGTCCATTTCGGAGAACGCGAATGCTCAATCCAACGCAAACAGCAAAAACTGCTTGAGGAAGCTCCCGCTGCATCCATTTCCCCTAAACTTCGGAATGAAATTTGTAAAGCAGCCGTTAAAGCAGCGAAGTCAATCGGATACACAAATGCAGGTACAATTGAGTTTGTCGTTGATAAGGACGAAAAATTCTATTTCCTTGAGATGAATACGCGCATTCAAGTTGAACATACCATCACCGAAAGTATCACTGGCATTGATCTGATTAAGGAACAGATTCGTTTGGCGATGGGAGAGGAACTCGGATACAACCAATCTGATATTCGCATCAAAGGACACGCTATTGAATGCAGAATCAATGCTGAAGACCCTGCCAATCAGTTTATGCCTTCACCAGGGTTAGTTACAGACTATCAACTTCCCGGTGGTATCGGTATTCGTGTTGACGGGTATATTTACACTGGCTATACGGTGCCCCCCCACTATGACTCACTTATTGCAAAACTTATCGCTACCGGTAGAGATCGAGACGAAGCGATTGCCCGATTGAAGCGAGCACTTTCCGAATTTAAGATTGAAGGCATCAAAACTACAATTCCACTCCATCAAAATATTCTGAATGATGAGCGGTTTCTAAACCGAAATATTTTCACTAACTTCCTAAAAACATGAAAACCTTTATAGGGACAACAACGGAGGAATGGCGCACCCTCAAGTATGTTCTGTGTTTTGTGGTACTCATGTTTATCACATCCCATGCACTTTCACAGTCTGCTACCTTCGTTGATGCAACACACGAATCTGGCATACGTTTTCAGCACGCAGAAGGTTCGCGTTCCAGTTTACTGCCTGAAGATATGGGTTCTGGCGCTGGTTTTGCCGATATAGATAATGATGGTGATCTTGACCTCTACATTGTAAACATCCCCGGTCCTTTTAAAATAAACCACTCCAACAAACCTACTACATCTGCAAATGTGCTTTACCGGAACAACGGTGATGGCACATTTACTGACATCACAGATACTGCGAAAGTCGGAGACACAGGATACGGCATGGGGTGTGTCTTCGCAGATTACAATGGTGACGGCAACGTTGATCTCTATGTGACGAATTATGGTGAAAATGTGCTTTATCAGAACAAAGGTGATGGCACATTTACTGATGTAACAAAAACTGCCAAAGTCGGGTGTCCGTTGTGGAGTACAGGTGCTGCTTTCGCTGATTACGATGGTGATAACGATTTGGATTTGTATGTTTGTAACTACGTCAACTATGATCTTGAGCAGTTCCAACAACAGAAAGAAGAATCCTTACAATCCGGGAAATTAGTGCCAAATGCCCTGAATCCCACCGTCTTTGAACCGCAGGATAACGTGTTTTACCGTAACAACGGTGACGGGACGTTTACCGATATAACCGCCGAAACAGGTGTTGCAGCACCCGGCGGCAGGAGCATGCAAGCCATTTTTAGCGATTTTGACAATGATAACGATATGGACCTTTACGTTGCAAACGACACGTCTGAAAACCATGTTTTTCGCAATGACGGTGACAGAACTTTTACCGATGTTAGTGCTGAGTCATGGGCTGCGGATTTTCGCGGATCCATGGGGTTAGCAGCTGGGGATTACGATGCAGACGGAGATGTTGATCTCTTTATCAGTCATTGGATTGACCAAGAATATGTGCTTTATAGAAATCTGTTGACAGAGAATAAAACAGCAGAGCATCTCGCTACGAAACGTATCCGATTCGTAGATGAATCCTATTCTGCTATGCTTGCAGAAGTTACACTAAAGGAAATAGGGTGGGGTGTCTCTCTTTTTGACTACGACAACGATGGCGATTTAGATATTTTTGTTGTAAATGGAAGCACATTTCAAAAACTGGATCAACCTGAAATGCTTATCCCACAACATAATCAGCTGTTTCGCAACGAAGGCGATGGGACTTTCAGTGATATAAGCAAAAGTTCAGGTATTGCCAATCTTCCCGCGCGTGTTAGCCGTGGTGCTGCATTTGGCGACTATGACAACGATGGCGATGTAGATATTTTCATTGCCAATAACTATGACCGACCAACCTTATTGCGGAATAATGCCACCGATATGAAAAACAGCAATAATTGGCTGCATGTTAGGTTGATAGGTAAAAACCTAAACCAAAACGCTATTGGTGCGAAAATATTACTGAAAACTGCAGATTCTACCCAGATACGAGAAATTTACGCTGGTGAAAGTTATATGTCTGCTAACAGCTTTATTGCTGAATTCGGGTTAGGGAAAGCCACTCAGATTCACACGCTGCAGGTTACCTGGACCAATGGTAAGACACAAACGCTTCAGGATATATCGGTAAACCAGTTGATACAGATTATCCAAAAACCGTAAGTCGTGTTATAGAAATTCAATTTTCTATGGGATGGATTGCCTTGTAGGAGGGCTTTGTCCGCCCGATTTTTTATTACCCAACTACCATGAACACCAACGCTAAACTCCCTGAACAAACATCTCCTTCAACCTCACCAAAATCCGCCCTATTAACAGAATCCGAGATGGCACTGTTTGTCGACTACTATCAACTCACGATGGGGCAAGCAGATTTCAAAAGCCAAAACGATGCTGTCATTACCGCTAATTACTATGTCCGTAAAATCCCACAAGGTGAATATCTTGTGGCGGCAGGTCTTGAGCAGGTTATCCATTGCATTCTGAATTTACGTTTTACCGATGACACGCTCAACTGGTTAGCAGAACGCGGCGAATTGAGTGAAGACTACCTTGAATCGTTGAAAGATTTCCGATTTGACGGTTCTATTTATGCTGTTCCTGAAGGCACTATCGTTTTTCCCAATGAACCAATAATCAACGTTACCGGCAGATCTCGTGATGTTCAAGTTTTTGAAACCTACCTGCTCTGCGTAATGAACTTTCAAACGTTGATTGCGACAAAAGCTTCACGAATTGTGCGCGCAGCAAGAGGAAAACCTGTTTTTGATTTCGGTGCAAGACGCGCACATGGGAGGGATGCGGGTATCCTTGCTGCACGTGCTTCATTCATCGGTGGTGCAAGCGGCACATCGCTTGTGCTGGCAGGACGTTATTTTAACATCCCTTATGTCGGCACAATGGCACATAAATTTGTCATGGAACGCCCCACAGAGGTAGATGCTTTCCGAGATTACGCTAACGCCTTCCCACACAATACAACACTTCTGATTGATACCTACGATACGTTAGAAGGGGCAAAAAATGCCTGCATCGTTGCACATGAGATGGAAGCGCGCGGTGCCAGACTCAAAGCCGTGAGATTAGATAGTGGTGATCTCTTGTCGCTCAGTAAAGAGGTTCGCCGTATTCTTCATGCAGAAAGACTCAATTATGTTCAGATTATTGCCAGCCATGATCTTGATGAATTTGAAATAGACAATTTACTTAAAGAAGACTCACCGATTGATGGATTTGGTGTTGGCACTCGCCTTGCAACTGGTGCTAACTTTAATTCTCGGACAGGTGAGGGTGGACCTTCCGCGCTCGGTGGTGTTTTCAAGTCAGTTGAACGCGATGGTATTCCTGTGGGTAAACAGTCGCTTGACGAACCTGACAAAGCCACTGTCCCAGGAAGAAAACAGATCTATCGGCAAACCGACTCCAACGGACACTACTGTAAAGACTGTGTAATGCACTGGAATGAACCGATATCCGGTGGAGAACCGCTCTTAATTTCCATTGTCAAAGATGGGAACTTGGTGTATAATTTTCCAAATCTGACAGCCATTCAAGCACGGGCGAAGACTGAACTTATGAAATTGGATGAATCTCATAAAGTTTTAATAGATGCTAAACCGTATCCGGTTGAAATAAATTCGCGGTTGAAAACAGAATAGTGACGAAGACACGTCGTATATTTCCCTTTAACAACCTTACCCGTGATCAGGGACATGCTTGTTCTGATATGCCAGGAGAAAATAATGAATATCCTAAAAGACTTTGAATTCAAGCAAAGAAAGTATATGCCTGTCTTTCCAAAAGCAAATGGCAAACCGACTATCTACATTGAAGGATACCCCTGTGAGGACGATGAGCCTATGGCTGCAACAGGATTTCATGGTGTGCAGATTAATACCTTTTATGACCAACTCTCGCGATATTTCGCTATCAATGAACAGATATACATCGGTGTTGACAGTTTTATTTACTATTGTGAAGGAGACATTACAAAGTCCGTTGCTCCTGATGTGTACGTCGTCTTCGGTGTTGCTAAAGGTCCCGAGCGTCGTAGTTTCTATACGTGGGCAGAAGGGGCAGCACCCGTTGCTGTTTTTGAGTTTCTCTCTGATTCAACAGCACATCAGGATCGGAATGAGAAAGTCGGTGTGTATCTGAATGATATAGACGTTCAAGAATATTTTATTCATCGACCTGAGATGGAGAAGCCTGCAGAGTTTCGTGGGTGGCGGCGGAGTCCATCGGATAATATCGTTGAGATGGAACCAGATGCGGAAGGTGGCTTGTTCAGCGAAGCATTAAATCTCTGGTTTCGCTGGAAGGAGGATCAGACGACACACGTGAGACTTTTACGTCCATATTTGCCCGATGGCACTCCCATAACAACGTCTATGGAAGAAAAACATCTGCGAGAACAAGAAAAACACCTGCGAATGGAAGCGGAAGCGCGCGCCGAAGAAGCTGAACGAATCGCCAAAGAAGAAGCTGAACGAAGACAGGCATTAGAAGCCGAGTTAGAAAATCTCCGGGCACAACTTCCCAACCGCTAAGACGAAAGCGCGTGACACTTTGGAATGAACCGATATCCGATGGAGAACCGCTCTTAATTTCCATTGTCAAAGACGGGAACTTGGTGTATAATTTTCCAAATCTTACCGACATTCAGACACGAGTGAGATCAGAACTTTCAAAATTGCAGGAATCGCATAAAGTCTTGACAGATGCTAAACCGTATACGGTTGAAATACATCTGCATTGAGAGAGTAAAACGAGTTACATTGATTCTCCTCGCGAGATGTGGTATTCTTAATCTAACATTTTATATATAAAAGCGTCACGCGTCCAAGAACTTGCGATGCGGCACGCACACATTTTTAATTAAGGCATAACATCGCTGTTATGCTTGAAAGCTAAATGCTGAAGGAACACAAAATTAGTGTCTAAAGAACCAAGCAATTCGCGTTCCGCCGATGCGGCGGACATTGTTCATCCTCAACCTATACCTTTTATATTGGTTCACCTCGCATGTTTTGCCATCTTTTGGGTAGATGTCCAACCCACCGATTGGATTATATGCGGCGTTCTTTACGTCATCCGTATGTTTGGTATCACAGCAGGATTTCATCGTTATTTTTCACACAGAGCATTTAAAACAAGCCGTGGCTTCCAATTCTTTTTGGCATTTCTCGGACAAAGCTCAGCACAACGAGGCACACTCTGGTGGGCAGCGAAACATCGGGAACATCATAAGTATTCTGACACAGAGCAAGATGTACATTCACCAGTTAAACATGGATTTTGGTACTCCCATATAGGTTGGATTTTGTGTAAACGCGGGCTGAGTGTAGATTACAGTCTGATAAAAGACTTCCGAAAATATCCTGAACTTGTTTGGCTTGGGAAATTCCATACACTACCCGCAGTCCTATTAGGTATTTTCGTTTGGGCAATTGCAGGCTGGTCTGGACTCGTCGTAGGTTTTATAATAAGTACTGTGCTTCTATATCACGGAACTTTTGCTATCAATTCTCTTTCCCACATTTATGGGAAACAACGTTATGACACCGGAGATAATTCTCGCAACAACATTTTTCTCGCCATCATTACATTGGGGGAAGGATGGCATAACAATCATCACCATTTTCCGAGTGCTGCCCCGCAAGGTTTTCGTTGGTGGCAAATTGACATCACGTATTATATTTTGAAAATTTTATCCGTTTTTAGAATCGTTTGGGACCTTCGCTTACCTCCCGCGCATGTCGTTGCGGGCAAACGTAAACTGTCTCTCGCTGCCATAGAAAACGCAGCTCAGCAACTTGCCGCGAGTTTTTCGATTGAACAGATTAGCAAAACGGTTTTACAAGTATGGGCACATACACCAAAATTAGAAGAACTCCGTAGACGCGCTCGTATCGGTCAAACAGAGGTTGAAGCATTTCTCAAAGAGATGAAGATCCTTGAGTTACCGAAAATAGGGAATCTTACAGATAAAGCACAAAACATGTTTACTCACATCCCATCCTTAAATCCGATTGTTGAGCGGGCAAATCATATCATCGTTCAGGCTGTTTCGGTGTGGCTGCTTCAGAATGAAATGATTGAAACTGCGGTTGCCGTGTAGTGAATGCTGATAAGGGTTGGGTTAGACAGAAAGTAAAATCTAACCCCGCCCTAACGGCGCAAGAATCTCATAAAACCTTAACAGAAGCTAAACCTTATCCGATTGAAATATACGGGAGGCGGAAGTAAATTACATTAAAATCAAACTCTAAAAAACACATTTTTATGGATAATCCGCATAAATATGTTGGACTGCCTTTCACACCGCTTATGGCACAAGAACTCATTTTAGAATTATTCGGTGGACAGGCCGCTGGAAAAGAGGAGATCGCAGGTATTGTTGAGGAAACACATCTTAAACGAGGTGGAAATCAGCCAAGGTCCCTTCAGCATCCTATCACACGAGCACTGACACTTTTGAAGCAAACTGGACTTGCAGAGAATCCAATACCCGGTTTTTGGTCAATTCGTTCAAATAAATCAGAAGACGTAGGAAAGGATTAGAACGTACTGAGACTGCAAATTGCACCAAATCAACATACAGACTCACTGCCCTATTCCGTGCAGTCGAATATAAGCCTGCACCTTTTTGTGCAGTTCTCTCAGGTATTTCACAAAGCAATCTGTCAGTTATGCAGATTATCTAAACAAGATTAACAAATCGAGTTATATTTATGCTAAAATATTAAAAATTATTATTTTGGAGGTATTTCCCATGACACAACAAAACGATCCAGCACAACAGAAAGATCCAACACAACAAAACGATCCAGCACAAACCCTTGAAGCCACAACGTTGCGTGAGAGGTTTCAAGGTCCTGTGCTGCTCGTAACTTATGACGGTATCAAAAAGGTAAATATCACAGAAATAGAGAAATATGAGATCCATACATCTACAGGTTCGTTCACCAAAATAGATATTCTCTTCTGTCTGATGCCAGAATCCGCGGATGAATTAGGAAACGCTTTGCGGATAAACAAAGAAGTTGAAGCCGAAAAACTCCGAACCGATAAAGATCCACATAAACGACCAAAAATCATCGGGAAACGCCCTATGCGCAAGTTGGTACAGAAAAACGTCAAGGTGACATTCCGAAACGGGCACATCCTTTACGGTATACCGATAGAATACAATGAATATAACTTTACAATGAATGTAAATAACCAGATGATACTCGTCTATAGACACGCCATCTATCAGTTCGAGATCGCCAATCCAAAAAAGGATAAATCGACAGATACAAATTAAGAAAGCACGCTCCTTAGCCAGCAAAAATAGAATATATTTTAGATTGGCACAGAATTTGCTTTAGTTTTAATGTAAGTTAGACTAAACCTATAGGTTGGGTTGAACGGACACTTATTTTACGTGTTAGGTTTTGAAACTCAACCTAACCTACGCGCTGCTTTTTCTAAATTCAACCAAAGGAGCTGTCCAATGGAAACCGAACAGAAATATCGTCCTGCACCACCCGGATTCACATCGGAACAGTGGGATACTTTTAACGAAGACGGCATCATCTTTATTGAAGATGCTATCTCCGATGAAGACATTGGGACCTATAAACATGCGATAGATCGCGCCGCTGCGACCAATCCGAAATATAAGCCAGGCGGCTACCTCGGCATGGAGAACATTGTTGAACGCGATCCTGTTTTTACCAGCTTGATTGATCACGAGCGGCATGTCGGTTATGCCTATGATCTTTTCGGTGAACTCCTCAAACTGCATCAGAGCCAATTTTTTCTTCGACCACCCGGCGGTAAACAATACAATATCTGGCATCCGGATGGTGCACGCGCGCTGCCCTACGGCGTGTTTTCACCTCAATTACCGTTGCAAATCAAAATCGGGTATTGGTTGACGGACTTACCGCATGAGAAGATGGGCAATCTCGTTGTGCTACCGGGAAGCCACCGTCAGCAGTATATGGACGGATACGATACCCACAACAGCGTTTCGGGAGAGATGATTGTCTGTCCTCGTAAAGGCACAATGACGGTGATGCACTCCAGCATTTGGCATCGCGTAGAACCGAACGAAAGCGATGTAGTGCGCTACAACATCTTCGTGGCGTATTGTCCGTCATGGGTTACATCTGCGGATCGATTCCACTCCTCCCCAAAATGGTTAGAGACGCTCAATCGTGAACAGCGCATCATCATGCGGAGTTATAGCCACGCGTATCACAACGCGAAACCGCCCGCGTCCGAATTTCCACTATTTTTAGACCGTGAAACAGGTGCCGATGCAGATGCAGGGACATATTTGGAGCACGTTCAATTACACAGACGAAAACGGCAGACAATGCATGAACGTATTGCAGAAATATAAGGCTAATCTAAATGAGAAATCTGTTCCTTAAAGACATGCGTTATCGCCAAGCACGTGTTGTACTAACAGCACTTGGTATCACCGTGCTGATTTCGCTGATTCTGTTGTTAGGCGGTATTATGAACGGCATGCGTATACAAGCACAGCAATATGTGAAATCTACAGGTGCGGACATTTGGATTTCTGCCGAAGGCTCTGGCGGTGCTTTCATTGGGTTTTCACTACTTGATGAGGAACACATGGCATTTCTTAAGGCATCGCCAGGATTAGTTCCCGACTCTGCCTCTCCACTGATTTTCGCACAAGCACGACCTAACGTTCGTGGGAAACCCACTAAAGCAATGGTCGTTGGCTATACATTAGGTAAACTCGGCGGTCCTAAAAACGTTGTTGAAGGAAGAATGTTCAAACCGCGCCAATTTGAAGATTATCGTCCTGAAGACCCTGTCCCCTATGAAGTAATTGTTGATGAAAAGATGGGGCTTGAAATTGGTGAATTGATCTCTGTTAGTAAGGAAAAGGTCAGAGTCGTAGGAAAGGCTAAAAGCCTGATGTTCGTCTTAGATACCCCTTTGCTCTTTATGGATGTCCGTGCGGCACAGAAAGTTTTTCTTGAAAACACACCTTATGTCAATATGATAATCGCAAAATCAAACATAAATCAACAACCATCAGAGGTCGCTGCCAATTTAGATGCGTTTGAAACTATAGAAACACGCACATTAGAACATACACTTAAAGATATTATGGAATATTGGGTTGACAATCCGATGAAAGCAGTGCAGTTTTTGCGAGTTATGCTCTGGTTAGCTGCGGGTTTGATCGTAGGAATGATTACTTATGTAACGATGCTTGAAAAGACACAGGAAATTGGCGTGCTGAAAGCCATCGGCGCTTCAAACGGTTATGTAATGGGACTTCTACTCAAACAGGTCGCTTTAATCTCAGTCATCGGTGTGCTGCTTGGATTTATCTTATCCTATATATTTGCGGCAGCAGCACCTATCTTTGTAGCAATTAATTTAGTTGAATCGCTCATCGTTGCGGGCATCAGTTTTATTGTCTGTAGTGGCAGCGGTTACCTTGCAGCACGGAAAGCGATTATGGTTGATCCGATGATAGCGTTTCGCGGCGAGATTGACAGTGGCAGGATACGGCAAAATCAAAGTTTTGCTGACGCTGGTTCCTAATATAATTGAGGGGTGTGCATACAAACTGATTTAAATATGCGCTTAAAGGTAGTAGGCACGCTCCGCGTGCCGTAACTAAATGCAAAAGAGGCGCAATAAATTGCGCGACTACAAACGCCCTAATCTCAAAAAATATATAGATTTTCAGCACATTGGGTATACACTACTAAGAGGATGTATCATGGCAACAATCGTAGAAGGAATCGGTTTAACCAAACGTTTTGGCATCGGTGATGCTGCTGTCGTCGCAATTGACTCGGTTGACATCCGAATCGAAGAACGTGAGTTGGTCATGATTATGGGAGACAGCGGATGTGGAAAAACGACACTGATTAGTCTCCTTGGCTGCATTTTAACGCCGGATGCAGGGGAACTCAAAATTGATGGTGAAGCAATCAATCCTGTAAATCAAGACCTGAGTGTGGTTCGCCGAGAAAAGATTGGGTTTGTTTTTCAGCTGTTCCATCTCCTACCATACCTATCAGCACTCGAAAACGTTATGGTTGCGATGGACATTGCTAAAACAAACAGCGCTGAAGCAGAGAAACGGGGGATTGAGCTGCTGACACGCGTTGGCTTAAGTGAACGCCTGCACCACCGTCCTGCCCAACTGTCTGGTGGCGAAAAACAACGCGTCTCTTTTGCACGCGCACTCGCTAACCGGCCCAAAATTATCTTTGCCGATGAACCAACTGCCAACTTAGATAGCCGCCAAAGCGACAATTTGATGAATCTGATTCAAGAACTACGGCAGGAACACCAAACCACTATCGCAATTGTGACCCACCATGAAGGGTTAAAAGAGAATGCTGATCGCGTTATCCAGATGAAAGACGGTAGGATAATTCCATCTTGAAAGATAATACTTTATTAAAAGTTTTTAGCAGCGGCATCGTTGCTTCAGTAATTTTAATTCTGGTAATAGTCTCCCCGATTTCCGCTCAGGAACGATTAACACCAATGGCAGAGCAAGACTTTTTCACAAGCGGATTTTACGGTGGCGGTTTAACATTCATCAACGGTGATTCCTACGTTCGGATTCAACTCCAACCGGAAATTCCACTTGGAAAAATCGGTATCGGCTTTGATCTCGTTTTACTTTACAATCCTTATGCAGAAAATGCCGAAGATCAATTCCTTGCTGAGGATGCTGAAGCATGGGACAGTGCAAGCACATGGTTGCGGCTTATTCGCTACATCAGTTTTGGCGATCCATACGATCCCTTCTACTTCCGTCTCGGTGAGTTCGATTACCTGACAATCGGACACGGATCCATTATGTCCGGCTATTCTAATCATGATCGGCGCGGGCTACACATGAACCTCAGGAAATCTGATAACCGATACGGTGTCGAAACGATGGTGAATGACCTCGGATATCCCACAATTTACGGTGGGCGTGGATTTTTCCGTCCGTTTCAACGACCTGAAAACAATAATCTGCTGACACGATTTGAACTCGGAACTACCTATCTGATTGATATTGACCCAAATTCGTCAGAAGAGGGCGAAGAACCTTTGGACGCTGTCGGTTTTGATGTAGGATTTCCTATTATTGAACGGAGTTCATTTCGGTTTGATCTCTATGACGATTTCGTTATGATTAATCCACCCCCTAAACCAGAAAATTTTGTGTTAGAGTCTATAGCAGCGAAAGAAAAATCTAAATCACATTCAGAAAACTCTGTAAACGAATTGGGATGGGGTAACGCTGTTGGCATTGGCTTTGCTCATACCAAAGCCATTTTCAAATTTGAGTATCGTATCTTTAGTGATGGCTATATTCCTGCTGTGTTTGATTATACTTATGAAGTTGGCATGCCAGAATTTTGGGGCTACGAGACGAACAATGCATTGAGACGCGGATTTTTCACACAACTTATTTGGCAACCAATGCCGCAGCTCCATTTTTTAGGTGCTTATGAAAACTACGACAACAACACATCCAAAATCTATCTCGGTGTTAAAGAATCTGGATTAGTTCCACGTCTAACATACCGGGCATTTTATACAAAACGAAATATTGGACAAGATAGTGAAACTAACTTTTTTTTGGATCTATTTGACCTTGATGAAAAATCAGCACTCACCCTCGAAATTCGTTATGCAATCTTTCCACCCATGCAAACGATCTTCACTCATGAGTACCGATTCCGACGTGTTCAAACCGATGAAGGGACCTCACAATTTGAACCTATACATAAAACTTCAATCATGGTAGGCGTTACAACAGATTTTTAGCACTCCCCGTCAAACCCCCTGCCTTTAGGTAGGGGATGTAGACGGCGAAAGTTTTGATTTAAAATATACTT
>JAGWBU010000165.1 GCA_021295735.1 Candidatus Poribacteria bacterium
GGTTTTTTTGACACATAAACTGCTGAGCTGTCTACATCCCCTACCTAAAGGCAGGGGGTTTGACAGGGAGTGCTAATTCAACGTATTACACAAGAGACAATAAATGTCGGAGGAAAATAATGGCTGAAACCGTTTTTGTGGGAGATCACGAAGTTACATTTCCAGGAGCACACCTCGGCGTGCTGCGTGACTGCAATGCCGTGCTGGATTCGGCAGAAGGTTTGCATCAACAGATAGCAGAAGACGGGTATCTACTCGCTCGTGGCTTAATTGACAAGGACAAGGTGATCGCAGCACGACGCGCAATCCTTGAATACGCTGAAGGAAACGGGAAAGACAACGTTTTCAAAGAGGGAACCGACATAATGGAGGCAATCGCAGGTGAAGGCAGCCCGGGGCGTACTATGGGTGCGCCTGCGGTTACACATCATCCTGATGTGCAGTCCGTTTTGGAAGGTGATGAACTCTTTACCTTTTTCAGAAACTTTTTTGGTGGCGATACCCGCACGTTTGATTACAAGTGGCTCCGATTTGTTCGTCCTGATGGTTGGTCTGGACCACATTTTGATTTCGTCTATATGGGCAGAGGCTCAAAGCAGTTGCACACGTGCTGGATTCCGTTCGGTGACGTACCTGCAACGATGGGAACACTCACTGTGCTTGTCGGTTCGCACAATTTGGATAGTTTTGCGCGGATTCGCGACACTTACGGCAAAACTGATGTGGATAAAGATGGCACCCCAGGGCATTTCGGACGCGACCCCATGGAGATCAGTGAAAAGTACGGCGGGGAATGGCAGACAGCAGATTTTGAGATGGGCGATGTGATCGTCTTTACCATGCACACCATGCATACGTCTACCAAAAATCTCTCAGATCGGTGGCGTATCAGTTGTGACATTCGGTTCCAGCCCGCGGAACATCCGATTGATGAGCGGTGGGTCGGTAAAAATCCTATATCACACACAGGCGGTCAGAAGATTTCATTTGAGGAAGCAAAAAAGCAGTGGGGATTAGAATAGAGAAGTAGGATATTTCAACGATAGGCACGGTAACAAATCGTGCCTATCAATAACGATCACTTGCCTTTGAAGTGAATCAAGCGGTAACATTCACAATTAGCACCGAAAAACAGTTATTTCATTAGAGTGCTTTCTGACAGTTGTTGTATATATCAGAACATTTGTTTCTTCCCAATGACGTAAGTTTGTTCAAACTCTTCATCGGACTTCGTCAAGTATATGATTCCCTCAATAACGACAATTATGCCGAGAATGATATTCGGAATCCCAAGGAACCAAATCGTTATAACCCAGCCGACGGTATTAATGAGCAGAAAAATAATTCCAGGAACCGTATAACCAAGATAGAATTTATGAATCCCCAGTGTCCAAGAAAAATAGCAAGGAGCCCAGCGGCTGTTTTGTTCTTTCCTGAAGCGGTAGCACCCCCAACAGCAAGGTATATTTCCTTGGCTTGATTGTCTTCAATGGAAAAATCAACAGACATGCCACGAGTAGGAGGCGAATCTCCGCTCCAATCGGCACCATCAAAATTGTATCGCTCGCCGTCTTCACCTGATATCGCACCAGAGTTAGACTGGATAGAAAAATCAAGAATTTTACCTTTCATTAACGTGAGTTTGATAAATAGTTAGGATTTCTACATTTCCTCTTAAAGTCCTCTGATAAGGGGGATTTAGGGGTTAATGCCCGTTCTCTGTTCAATTTTTGCCTGTCCAGTTAATTATCAAACTAACGTTTTCATTAGCAAACTTCTCCTATAAATGAATATAAATGAGCAAATAGGCAAAAACGTTTCTAAAGCCTATTTAGCCGGGTGGAGAACTCACAGTTATTCGACAAAAAGATTTTAACTGATTGATTTATCGCGGAACGAAACGTAAATCTTTCCAACAGCGAGTCCTTTTTATTTACCAATAAACATATAAGTCTAAGTATACGAAATTCCAGAAAAAAGTCAAATTGATTTTTCATGCTAACGGATTATCATAATGTTTATATGACTTTTCAGTTGAACAACGCCTTCCGAATTTGGCGCACCGCCTGACGAATCCGATCCTCATTTTCCACAAGAGCGATGCGGATATAACCTTCACCGTTGTGTCCAAACCCAGCACCCGGAGATACACAAACCTCTGCTTCATTCAGAAGTTTCATTGAAAAGTCCAAAGAATTGAGATGTTTCCATGCTTCCGGGATCGGTGCCCAGACAAACATTGAGGCTTGTGGTTTTGACACTTTCCAACCGATTCGGTTTAACCCGTCAACAAGCACATCGCGGCGTTTCCAATAAACGTCTGCATTTTCCATAACCACATCTTCAGGTGTCCGCAGTGCCATAATTGCAGCAATCTGAATAGGTGGAAAAATTCCGTAATCGTAATATCCTTTAATTCGGGCAAGTGCCTCAATAATATCACGGTTTCCGGCAGCAAACCCACATCGCCATCCAGCCATGTTATACGATTTGGAGAGGGATATAAATTCAACGCCAACATCTTTCGCGCCTTTTGCCTGCAAGAAACTTGGTGCTTTATATCCGTCAAAAACGATATCCGCATAAGCCAGATCGTGAATTACCAGTATATCTTGTTGTTTAGCAAACTGGACTACTTCTTCAAAGAAATCTAACCCTACCACTGCACCGGTCGGATTGTGTGGGAAACTCAATATCAACACCTTCGGTCTCGGCCATATATCACGTGTAATTTCTGCAAGAGAAGGAACGAAATCGTTTTCCTCAGAGAGCGGAATGCTAACGACGCTTCCACCTGCAAGAACAACGCTATACATGTGAATAGGGAATGTTGGGTTGGGCACCATCGCTAAATCACCGTCGTCAAGCAGGGCTAAAGCGAGATGTCCAAGCCCTTCTTTAGTTCCAATGACAGCAATAGCTTCCTCATTCGGATCAATGTCTACACCGAATCGGCGTTCATAGTGCCAACTAACTTCTCTCCGCAAATTGTAGATACCACGAGATGCGGAATAACGGTGGTTTCGGAGTTCTTGCGCCGCTTCTGTTAGTTTATCAATAATGGGTTGTGGGGTCGGTTGATTTGGATTTCCCATCCCCAAATCAATAATATCTATTCCTTGTTGCCGCCGTTCATGCGTCAACTGTTTGAGTTTGCCGAACATGTATGGCGGTAGCCGGTTTAAGCGTTTTGAATATATAGCCATCTTTTTTGAGTCCTGATTTATTATTTTATTTTACCATGTTCCCAATATTCCTGCAAACGTTTGCCCCAAGTTGATATAATTTTTTGCGGGCTTTGGTGAACAATCTGTTGTCTATTAAGTTGACTTTCTTGCGCGAGGAGTCCTTCTCGACACGTCTTAATAACTTCTTGATATTCTGGAGCATCAACGAGGTTTTCCGTCTCCCACGGATCGTTGTGTCTATCGAACAACTGCGCAAGTCCAAGCTGCTCAATATCTGGACCGGGTGGCACAAAATCCTCCACCGCTTTTGGTTTATATTCTGTAACGTATTTATATTCTTTAGTGATAATCGCGCGTCCCCAATAATTACTTTCTATGTAAGCATATTCCCGCCAAGATACATCTTTGCCCTCTGCAAGTGGACGAAGACTCATACCTTGGACATCTTCAGGTTGATCAACACCCGCGTAATCACAGATTGTAGGGAATAGGTCTACACCACAGACGAAATGCGTGTCGTCAAAATGATTTTTTCTTACAGAAATCTCATCTCCTAAGCACGAAATGATGAACGGAACTCGCACACTCTCCTCATAAAGCGAAAACTTTTGGAACATCTGATGGCTACCACACGCTTCACCGTGGTCGGCACTAAAGATAATCAACGTGTTTTCACAGAAAGATGTTTGCTTTAGCAGAGAAAGTACCCGTCCAATCTCAGCATCAACTTTTTCAATAAATCTGTAGTAATTCCACCGCAAATAACGCCAGTGAAGTGCGTCCCAATTCCGAACCGCTTTTAGGATACGTGCATGGATTAGCGCATCGTCAACCCTCCTGCAGACGCGATGTAATACTGTTTCACGTTCATCATAATCAAAGTTTTCTGGGAGCGGTGGCAATTCATCTTCTGTCAGAATGCCTTGTTCTATTGGATTGGGAATACGTTTTTCCTCGTGGTTGTGTAAGTATTCACATACATCATGCGGATCAACGTAACCGATTTGCAGATAAAACGGCTCATTACCATCGTAATTCGTTAAAAAATCTGCTACCGCATGCGTAGATGCTGAATCATAATATGCAGCACCACCTGCACCTATATTGTGCCCTCCGTAATAAAGTGCCTCAAAACTTTCCCGTACATTTCTACCGGGAACATGCCACTTTCCGCAATGGAATACCTTATAGCCTCCAGTCTTAAGAATCAGTCCAATATCAGGAATTTCTGTGTGAAGTTGTCCACCATTGAAAGGCACACCTGTTTCAGATGTGTATAACCCCGTTGCCCAACTGGATCGGGCAGCAGCGCACACAGGATCAGTGCAGTAAGATTTTTTGAAAGAGGTTCCATTTTGATGAAGCAGGTCAATATTAGGCGTGTGGAGATACGGATTTCCGTAAGCCGATATGGCGTTCCAGGAGTGTTGGTCGGTGTTGATGAAAAGGATATTGGGGCGTTTGCTCATGAGGTGTCTCCCACTTTCTTTTTAAGCACCAACGTCTCAAATACACTTGAAACAATAACGATGTCCCCATTTACACCAACCCACCAATACGATGGCAAAACACCTGTACCGTAAAGGTAATACCCATCAAGCTGAATCGGGGATTGGACTGAATCAAGAAAACCGAGTTTGCATTTTGGTCTGAATTGTTCAAGGTCTTCAAGTAGGGCAATATCTACATTATCGCCTGAATCTTTCATCTTTTCAGCAAGTGCTGGAATAACATCAAAAAGTGCCCAATTACACGTCAGCGGGAGGGAATTGTCCACTGTTCCCGCAGTAATTTCAGTGCCGTTAATACGAAGCCGAACCTCCGCATCTGGAATGAGATGTCCATCCCACTTCAATCTGGAATATCTGTCACTACAACTATTTTGAGCAGCAACGTGCCAACTATCACGGAGGGGGCGGTAGCATTCATCTTGACAATGGAATTCAAACTGTAAATCTTCACCGCTCGTAGTATTTTGGTATCGGACATTATAGTTCCAAATATCATTGTTGTCTTTCTGGCGTTCAATGATAACCATTCCGATATTTAATGCTTTACCCTGATTATCTCTTCTCTTATAGCCACGCCAGAAATTCGGTAATATCTGATAAACATGTTTAGTATAACGTTTTTCCGCCCCTGTATGATGAGTTACGGATTCGGAGTCATACCCATGTAGCAATTTAATTAATTCCTGCGCGAATTCAGGGTTTTGCGAACCATGATTGTAGTCAAACGACCAGTGTAGCGGGTTGCTATCGTCCATGATTTTACGGGATTTGGGTTTAAGTGTTAAAGTGCTTGGACAAGCGTTCTGTATGTTATGTTTTTATTTTTTGTATTTTAGTATACTCGACGCATTTGTTTAGATATTTTATTTATCCTCCTAAACAAATGTTACACCATCAGGTATTTTACCGGATGCGGCTTTATGAGCATATCGGGTGGTCTCTGGTAAACGATACCCCTTACAACATGCCAATGTTAGCATCCGTGCCGAATCAAGTGAAATACGGTGTCCGATTGATACATAAACAACACTAACATTTGTACGCGTTCGGAGTGCAATCCCAATGATCTCATCTTTATCTAAAAGGTGTGTATAGGCTCCTTTTTTCGTGTCCGGTTCAGCATATTGTCCGCATAAACGAGACTTGGCACATCCAATTGTTGGTTTATCCAAAATCAATCCTAAGTGCGATGCGAGTCCGAATCGCCTCGGATGTGCTATGCCTTGACCATCTACTATCACAAGGTCCGGCTCTGTATGTAAACGTGTAAAAGCCACCAGAAGTGGTGGTATTTCGCGAAATGATAAGTATCCCGGTATATACGGGAAATTGACACGACTTTCAGCAACTACACCATCTACTACTTGCAAATCAGGAAAGTTGAGAACTACCACTGATGCAAGAGCAATGTTGTTTTTGAGTCCAATATCAACACCGGCGACCGTTTTGATTGTCCCAAACCGGTCTGTCTTGCTTACCTGAGTACGTAACTTATTTTGAAGATGTTTTGCGTGTTCTGAGGTGACATTCCAAGAATGGAGATTTTGATACTGCATTTTCGCTGTTGTATATTTTGCATGCTCTCAAAATCTAACACACCCGATTTTTCATAAGATTGATATTTTTGCCGGTGTGAAGCAACACGTTCCGAAACCGGTTTAGTTTATAACGGAACGGAGCGCGCTACTCACCGTTTTTTACCGCAGTTGTTCAATATAATATATGATAATAGGAACTGCGTCAGTTGTCAAGCATTTTTTGTGCTGCTTTTTTGATATTAGCGATTCGAGGTTTGGCAATGTGCCGGACTCCCGCAAAAAAAGCGTTTAGGATTAAATATCCTGCACCGATTCCCATCAAGGCACATAAAATACCGAAAAGGATTGCGTTAAACATCTGTTTGCCTCCTGCAAACCTAAATTACGTGAGGTGCTCTACATGAGCATTTTAGCTTCTCTGTCTATACCGAAGGTTTGCAATTCTTCGGTAGATAGAATTGTCAACTAAACGTATTCATTAATTAATTTTTATATTATATACAATTTCGTTACTACACACTATCGCTGACACCTGACTATTGCGTCAAATAATATAAGCCAAGATGCTTATAATGTTGCAAAAGTGTTGCAATACTAAACGATATATCTTTTGTCTGGTTTCAAATCAATTGTAATTACTACAGATGGTAACGCAAAAATGATGCCATTTCGGAATAAGTGGATTCGTTAAACTGTTTATTCAATGAGAGGAAAGGGCTTGCGGATGGTATTAGGTTTAACACAAGTTGCTACCTATATCGCGAATGCTCTTGTAGGAGGGGTTTCTAACCCCGATTTAGAAAAGAAAGCATAAGAATTAGCTTGAAATCTTGTCCGTAGCAACTTAGGTTAGGTTTAGTAAAAAATATTCCGATAACTATGTGTTTAGTTATTTTTATTTCTAAATTTGACAAAAAGTTAATATAATTATCTCTTTATGTTTATATCTGGCACAAAAAAGTGTAAAGGGTGTGTCAAAATTGAAACATGCTTGCAGTAAATTACAGTAAGATCTTCAAATACCTTAAAATAGAAATCGCTGAATACCGACAATAAACACAAGTGTGGTATTCAGCGACTATAAACAATACCGTTGTTAATATATCAAATTAGATGTTTCCTATAAATTCTATCCTCAATTCCGATGTTTTCAACACCTATCCGAATTGCAAAGTTGGCATACGATTCGCCGCATTATTCTGTTTGGTAGACCTTTTCACGTGAATGAAACCCATCTTTAATTACCACCTCATCAAGGTTGTCTTTGTCTACTTGGATAGGCGTGAGTAGAATAGAAGGAACATCAATTTTGCCGTTATTAACCTTTTGTTTCGCTTTTTCCAGAGTCTCTCCCTTAGCGAGTGCAACAGCTGCTTGTGCTGCTTCTTTCGCAATTAGGCGAATCGGTTTATATACTGTCATTGTCTGTGTGCCTTTGACAATCCGTTGGCAGGCAGCAAGCTCAGCATCTTGTCCTGAGACAAAAACCTTACCTGCTAAATTCTGTCCCTCAAGTGCTTGAATGACACCCCCTGCTGTCCCGTCATTTGAGGCAACAACGACATCTATCTGGTTGTTTGTCTGCGTTAAGACCTGTTCTGTTTTGTTAAGAGCATCATTCGGGTCCCAGTTGACTGCCCAATGCTTTCCTTCCGCTACGAGACGGATGTCGCCCTTATCAATTGAATTTTGCAACGCACGAAGTTGTCCCTTACGAAGAAGTTGGGCATTATTGTCGCTTGGCGCACCACCGAGTAAAAAGTAATCTCCTTCTGGCTTTTTCCGAAGCAAATACTCAGCTTGCAAATACCCTACTTGCTCGTTATCAAAAGAGATATAGAGGTCTGGTTCACTTTCTCGGATTAATCGGTCATAAGCGATTACCTTGATCCCTTCAGCATGTGCTGCTTTAACAATTTGGGATGCGGCTACACTATCTTTGGGAATTACCACGAGAACATTAACGCCTTGCGTAATCATATTTTCTGCTTGTTCGTTCTGTTTGCGTTCATCACCATCGGCAGATTGAACAATAACGTCAGCCCCCAATTTTTCTGCTTCCGCGATGAAAATATCCCGATCTTTTTGCCAACGTTCAACTCGCAATGAATCCATGGACAACCCGATTTTAATTTTCTTATTTGAAGAGTCTGCACAACTAAACAACATCATTGTGCAACATATCATAATCAGCAGTAGGAACAATTTGTTTTGTAACGAACTCCTGTTTTTAGACACGTATTGACTGATTTGGCAATTCATTGATAATTCCTCCAACGTTATTGTTCCTCAACTATTTCAGCAGGTATCGATTTAAGTAAATCACCTTTTTTCAGGTCACCTGTTTTTTCAACAATCTTAACGACAGAAAGTCTGTCATTGCGGATTTCCGAAACAGCGACAGTTGCTATTTTCTTTGGTATGTAGTCAAGAATTTCGCCGGTGTCAATATCGCGAATTGGCTCACCATGTGTATAAACAGCAAACTTTTGATCTATGGCTAAACCTCTGGCTGAACCGGCATTAATGTAAATCATATCTGGGTTTTCACTATCAAGATACGTAATTTTAATAGGATGTTTAGACGCTTCTTTGTCTACTTTCTTTTTTTCTTCGTCATTTTCGTTTGGTGTTTCCCAAGGTGTTATAAAGTTTGGCCCGAAGTTGTCTCTGAGTGCGCGCACAACCTTAATAAGCGCATCATTTGTTACCATACCAAGGAGGGTTCTGTCATATTCTGCAGTGGCGAATTTGATTTTATTGAGTTCTGTGGGTTTAACAATCGGACGTAGGTTTTTACCGTGCCTCTCTGAAGTTTGCCCAAATCGTAGGTTAGTTCCAGATTCTGTGATACTAGCTTCTAAGCCAGAGACCTGCGTACCAGCGAGACTATGGTGGCGAACAGCTGAGATCGGGACAGTTGCAATTTCGTTTCCGGATGCTTCGTAAAATTTCATGTTCAGTTTTACGATAGCGCGATGTCGATACCCCATAACCTGCACACCGGTCATATAACTTGCAGTAAGAGGCGCAGCTTGTGCTTCCCTGCCGCCCTCTCTCAGTTGACGCGAGGCATTGGCTTTCATTCGTGCCTGACCGAATTCTCTGATATCTCCCATTACAATCACGTCAGCGTTGAGATGTTTGGCAAATGCTGCTCGTTGCGCTTTATCAAGCTTTTTCAAATTGTGGCGAGAAAGTGTCATCTTAGCCATTGCATCCAGCAACTCATCGCGCGACACTGGTTGGTATACAATGGTTTCAGCAAGTCTACGGTTGAGCAGTGTGGGGAATCCTGCCTCCAAGTCCCACTTTTTCTTAGTGCCGAAGATTCTTCCGATGAAGTTTGGCACACAACCACATCCGGTTGACGAATCAAAACGGCTATGGTCTTCAAAATACAATACTGCAACTCGTTTTGCTGAGGGGTGCGGTTTAGCTGCCGCTGTACCTGCCGAAGGTTGCGCTTCAGTCGTGGCTGCATCACCGATGGAAACAGCAGCGAAGACGAAACATACGCTCAGTCCCATTATAAATAAAATTAAAATGATGTGTTTCACTTTTTCTTGCCTCTTTGTTTCAGAATCCTATGATTTGCATTAGTTTATCAACTTTTGGAACATTTAGCAAGAAAAATTGTGTTTGTTCTGGGTTATTTAGGTTCGGTTTATGAAGTGACAAACCGACACAATCAATGCTTATTGTATTTATTACAGAAGCGCTCAATTAACTGAGGGGTGTGCATAAATACTCATAACAAAATAGTATATTTTCACACGGAGTTTATTATTGAAATAAAGCGATCATCCG
>JAGWBU010000020.1:0-8621 GCA_021295735.1 Candidatus Poribacteria bacterium
AAATGCGTAAGTCCTGAAAATATACAAACGAGATGATACGATCAGTGGAGAGGATGTCGTTGAAGGATTTTCCTGTCCGGTAGCACAACTATTTGAATAGATTCTGAAATTGCAAAATTATGTATGGAGGAATTAAAAATGCATCCGCAAGACATCAACGAATTTGCACATGAAACTCTGCCACCAGAAAACGTTTCAATGACTTTAGAAGAGTTTCTTGAGAGCGATTTAGAAAGATTTGAATATATCAAAGGAGAATTGATACCGATGCCGCCAACCTCTATTGAACATGGCAATATTAGTTCTAATGTCCAGTGGTATTTGCAATCGCATGTTCGTACAAATCAACTTGGTCGTGTCTATACTTCAGACACCGGTTTCCGTGTTGGTGAACGGATACTGATGCCTGATGTCGCTTTCATTTCAACATCTAAATTTCCTGATGATCAAAGATCAATATTTTCAATCCCACCAGAACTCGCGATTGAAGTGATTTCACCAACAGATTCCCTGACTAAGGTTGTTGAAAAGGCTCTTGCTTATCTGGAAGCAGGAACACTTCTTGTCTGGATCATTGAACCTACTGGAAAAACAGTAACAGTGTTTCGTTCGGAAACAGATATAAAAACACTCACACGCAAAGACACGTTCACAGGAGAGGATGTCGTTGAAGGATTTTCTTGTCCAGTAGCACAACTTTTTGAATAAGGAGAATTTATGAAACTTGGACATTAACGAATATGCACAAGAATCTCATTCACCAGAAAACTTTTCAATGACTTTGGAGGAATTTCTTGAAAGCGATTTAGAGGGATATGAGTACGTTAAAGGAGAAATAATACTGATGCCAGCTGCATCTGCGGAACATGGAATAATTTGTGCAAGGTTTTTTCTGTGCTTGGGTTTGTATGTGCGTGAGAATCAATTCGGCGAGGTCGTTACCCCAGACACAGGTTTTCAGGTAGGGGAGCGCGTCCTGAAACCGGACATTGCTTTTATTTCTTCAGCACAATTGCCAGACGATCTGAGCAAAGCATTTCCAGTGCCGCCAGACCTTGCTGTTGAGGTTATTTCACCATCAGATGCTTTCCAGCGTGTGATTGACAAAGCATTCGCTTATCTGGAAGCTGGGACACAAATAGTGTGGGTGATCGAACCCAAATCGCAAACAGTAACGGTGTTTCGCTCAGAAACAGATATTACAACACTCACACGCAAAGACACGCTCACAGGAGAGGATGTCGTTGAAGGATTTTCTTGTCCAGTAGCACAACTTTTTGAATAAGGAGAATTTATGAAACTTGGTGGGATATTCCGACAATCATTGAACGGTGTTCGGAAACAGGATTTTCTGGTGTGGAGTTAAGGACAACTCACGCGCATGGCGTTGAAGTCAACCTCTCTGCAAGTGAACGGGCAGCCGTAAAACAGCAGTTTGAAGATTCACCTATTGAGATTGCAGGCTTGGGTTCCGCTTTTGACTACCATTCAACTGATCAAGATGCAGTTCGGCAGAATATAGATGGTACGAAAGAATACTCTCAGTTAGCAGCAGATGTCGGCGCGCCGGGTGTAAAGGTGCGTCCAAATGGTCTCCCCAGTGAAGTTCCAGTGGAAAAGACGTTAGAACAGATTGGATTAGCATTGCGGGAATGTGGAGAATTCGCTGCAGACCTCGGCGTGCAGATTCGACTGGAAGTGCACGGTGGCGGCACCTCCGAACTCCGACATATACGAACTATTATTGACGTGGCTGACCATGAGAACGTATACGTGTGCTGGAATTCCAACTTCGGCGAAGTGGAAAACGGTTCTATTCAGAATAACTTCAACTACGTAAAAGGGAAAATCGGTTTAGTGCATATTACGGAACTGCATCGGCGTGAATATCCGTGGCGAGAACTGTTCACCTCGTTGAAAGAGTCTGGATATTCTGGCTATACTTTGGCAGAAATTGCAGGCAGTTCTGATCCTGTCCGAGTCATGAATTTCTATCGGGCGTTATGGGAAGAATTAAATAGGTGAATACATCTGAAGAACAAGGCAGGATTTGATTAATTCTGGCAAAATTCAGTACTCAGGGGAATTATGAATCAACGTGAATTTTATCAAGCAAAATTAGCTTATGAGACCGATTCCTGGGATCTCAGCGAGGCACTCAATAACGGAGAAGATATCATCGTTATAGATGCCCGATCTCCAGAGGCATACACACTTGAACATATTCCTACATCAATAAATACCCCGCACAGATCGATGTGTGAGGCGACCACAAGTGATCTTGACAAATCAAAGTTGTATGTTACTTATTGTGATGGTATCGGTTGCAACGCTTCTACTAAAGGTGCTTTGAACATGGCGAAATTAGGGTTTAATGTCAAAGAATTGCTTGGCGGTTTGGATTGGTGGAAGCTTGATGGTTATGAGACCAAGGGCAAAAAGGGTGTTCAGGGTAAGGAAGTTAAGTGTGGGTGTTAAAATCTGTAAAAAGTACACTTTAACTTGCAATTGGGTATATGATGGTGTATAATTAAAATGTTAATTTTATATTCCCCCATAGCTCAGTCGGTAGAGCAGATGGCTGTTAACCATCGTGTCGGCGGTTCGAGTCCGTCTGGGGGAGTTTTAATTTTGCTGGCGGGCTTGACGTTCAAGGTTCGTCAGCAAAATTTTTTTAACGTGTTCTTGTTCAGATTTTCCCGCTTTTCCAGTGGAGGGTAACATGCCCATAAAACTTACCGATGTCCATCTTGACGAGTTCGCTGCAAAAGGCTATCTAATCGTGCCGGACTACTATTCGGGGGAACAGCTCGCTGAGATGCAAGCTGCCCAACGTCGTGTGCTACCGACGTGGGAAGAGGTCAAAGACGATCCACCCTCAGGCAGAGCGATTTTGACTGAATTTCCATCGTCTGAGATGGCACTGTTGCGTGGGATTGTGGACTACGAAGCATGGGGTTTCGCGCGTAAGTGGTTCAAGACAGAACACATCCACTTCCGTGCTGGATGTATGATTGCACGCTATCCCGGATTCAAAGGTGGCGGTGTCGGCAGCGATGCAAGCGGTTTGCATATTGATAACGGTAATAACTCATTGCTACCGCAGTCACAGTGCGCCCCCGAATTCGGACAACTTGTCTTTTGGGTACACCTTGAGGATGTAGACGAAGATCAAGCACCACTCAGATTGCTCGCTACCGAGTACGGACGGGATATGTCTAAATGTCAACCGCTTGTTTGCAAAGGCGGAACCCTCTGTATCTTCAACAACTATACATTGCATTCGGCAAGCGATTATCTGCGGGAAGGTGGACAACGTTTCACATGGGGATTCGGTTTAGGACGGGCAGATCACTATTGGGAAGGCTTTCGGCACTACACAGATAAAGGACGACACGCGACGTTCTCAAAATTTATTGGCACGCTAACGGCATCGGAGCGCGAGGTTTTTCGGTTTCCACCTGCTGGTCATCCATACTACACACCACAAACGCTGCATGCGTTGGAAGAGCAGTACCCTGGTTGGAACGCACGCAGCGAGTATTAAATATGTCATTTCACTGTATGTACTTGGACACTGGTAGTTACGGCAAAAGGATTTATGTATGAGCCAAGATTCGCAAATTAAACAGAAGTTCTTTCAAGCACTGACTCAATTCGTCTCATCACTTGATGAACATGTTAGTACAGACGATGGTCAATGGCGTATCAAGGGATTTATTGATGTATGTCGAAATATTTATACAATCTCTTCGGATACAAAAATAATATCAAAGATTCTTGAAATACATCTTTTTCCTCGTATTCTCAGTTTCGCGGAAGAAACCGGATACCGGGTGGTTTTAGCTGAACATCAGAATTACTATCCAGACATCTCTTTCGTAAAGGCGGATGACGAATTCATCAAATTCGCTGTTGATTTCAAGACGACATATCGCTTACCAGATTACCCGGAGTTTTGCAATGGATTCACATTGGGTTCTCACGGGAAATACTTCGTGAATAGAGAAAGTTCAAAGAACATTCAATTCCCTTATAGTCAATACCAAGGACATTTTTGTTTGGGAATTATTTACAGCAGGCATAAAGAAGAGGAAGTAGACGAAACTCGCACTTATGAGTTTGAAGAACTTCATTCGATATCTTCTGTTATAAAGGACTTCAAATTCTTTGTTGCAGAAAAATGGAAGATCGCGAGTGACAAAAGCGGTAGTGGCAATACCGCAAACATCGGAAGTATCAATAGAATTGCTGATATAATCTCAGGGCGTGGTATGTTCTCAGACTTAGGCGAGGGATGGTTTGATGATTATTGGATGAACTATGATAAGATTACCGTGACGGAAGATGGTGGTAAAACAAAGCTGATTAGAAGTTTGAAAGATTTTGTTGAATATAGGGGTGGAGATGCGCGGTTAATTGTACCCAAAGCAAGAAAAGTAGGACTGAGGAGTCGAAACCAATGATGAAAGTTATGATTCCACCGATTAAGTGTCAAGGAATAAAAAGCAAGCTTGTACCTTTTATAAAGCGAGCTGTTGACTGGTCTTTTGAAGGTAGATGGATTGAACCCTTTATGGGGTCGGGGGTTGTTGGTTTCAATATTATGCCACGTAAGGCAATCTTTGCAGATAGCAATCCACATTTGATTAACTTCTATAACGCGATAGCAAGCGGGAAACTTGATGGTTTGAAGGTGAGAAACTTCCTTGAACAGCACGGCGAAATGTTATCAAGACGTGGGCAAGACTACTATTATGAAGTTCGAGAGCGATTTAATAAAACACATGAACCTTCAGATTTTCTTTTTTTAAATCGCTGCTGTTTTAATGGTATGATTCGGTTCAATCGCAAAGGAGACTTTAATGTCCCTTTCGGTCACAAACCACAGCGGTTTTCTAAAGGATATATCACAAAGGTTGTAAACCAAGTTGACTACGTTCATGTCATGTCAAGACATTTTAATTGGTCGTTTATCTGCCAAGACTTTAAAGAAACACTTAAAGACATTTCTGAAGATGATTTCATCTACTGTGATCCGCCTTATGTTGGGCGGCACGTTGATTATTTTGATAGCTGGGACGAAGAAAATGAACAATACCTATTTGAGAAGTTGAGCCAATCTCCTTGCAAATTCATTTTATCCACTTGGCATAGCAATCAGTACAGGAAAAATGTATCTCTTGAGACGCTGTGGTCGGAATTTCATGTGTTAACCAAAGAGCATTTTTATCACGTCGGCGCGAAAGAAAAAAATAGAAATCCGATGCTTGAAGCATTGGTAATGAATTTTACACCTAAACACTTGGAAAAAGAACCAGTAGAGCGAGCTGAACAACTCTTGCTTCTTGAGAAGTTGGCGGAATACCAAGAAAGTGAGGGTTTGGTGTTGTAAGATTGAACAATGTCTCTCCAGCATAATTCGCTTGGTTCACTTAGCATTTCATCACAGCATGTTAAAAAGATGTTTTCCTGAGAGCATCAGCTTTCAACCAACCAATAGAATCGATAATTTCGTCTTGATGCTCCCGCATCATCACTTCAATGAGTGCCGGTTTTTCAGCAGCGAGCGCGTCCCTTAGAATCGGCTTAAAGTCCTCTAAATTTTCGACTTTCCTTGCATAAGCGCCAAAAGACTGCGCAAATTCGACAAAATCGGGATTATGCAGGTCCGTGTCAATAGTCCGTCCGTCAAAACCCTTCAATTGAGACCCCTTAATCGCTGACAACGCATCATCATTCACCACAATTGCTACGACGTTGATGCCATATTTCATCGCTGTTGCCATTTCCATTGCGCCCATTAGAAAACCGCCATCGCCGCTAAAGCAGACAACTGGACGCTCAGGATACGCTACCTTAGCACCGATCGCCGCTGGATAAGCATACCCTAACGCCACACCGATATTCGGATAGAGGAAAGTCCGCGGATCGTAAATAGGAAACTCAGCAAAAGAAGCATAGCCGAGGGAATGAACATCAATTGAATAGATGGTATCTCTTGGCAGAACATCTTGAAGTTCATGAATAACCGGCAGAGGTGGTTGTGTATCAAACTTTGCGCGAAGTTGCGGTAATACGTTATCCCAACCGTTTTGATCTGTGGATATATCCTCAATAAATGCCTGTAAGGTAAGTTTTAAATCACCCACAACGCCTATTTCACACGGATATTCACGTCCAATTTCGTTTTCATCTTCGTCAATTTGGATGAAAGGCTGCGGCAGTTTCATACTCCAGCTACGGGTGTCAATAGATGTAAACCTGGGTCCAATACCGATTAAACAGTCAGCGTGTTTGAGTGCTTCCTGCCCCAAAAAGCCGTAGCAAATCTGCAACGCCAACGGATGGTCTTCCGACAAAGCACCTTTTGCACAACGGGAAACAATAACAGGTGCTTTCAATTTCTCAACAAGCAGTCTTAACTCATTTCTGGCATTCGCATGAATCACGGCGGAACCTGCAAAAATCAGCGGCAATTTTGCGTTGCGAATCGTATCAACTGCTTGACTTAGCGCGGAATTGTCAGGCGGAGGTAAATCTTCACGTTCAACCCGGGACGGAATTCTAACTTCACCATCTCCAGTGGTAACATCCATTGGAAATTCTAACACCGTTGGTCCCGGTCTACCGTTACGCATCGCTTTAAAGGCGTTTTCAACTACAATCGGAATTTCTGAGACAGTATGCGCAATAGCACAATACTTGGTTATCGGTTCAAAAAACCGCATCTGATCCAAACCGTGGAACATCTTACTCGGATGCCTGCTGTAGGAATCTGAATGACTCTGTCCGGTAATCAATAAAACAGGAACACAGTCGGTGAAAGCCTCCAAAATCCCTGTAGAAGCATTGCTTGCGCCCGGGCCTGGCACAGTGATAGCAACACCGACATCGCCTGTTGCGCGAGCGAATCCATCTGCCATTTGTGTTGCAGCGTACTCATGTCTGACAAGAAAATGATTTATTGACCCGGATCCTCTGCGAAGCAGTGAATCGTAAATATGAACGTTTTGCGTGCCGGGCATTCCAAAAACTGCAGAAACACCTTGCGCTTTTAAACATTCAATCAGAATATCGCCTCCGTTCACGCGCTACTCTCCTTTGTGTTTTTTCAGGAAATTATCCAACCAGGCATCCGGATCACGTCCAAGTTTCCGCAAAAACTGACATCCTATTTTCTTGACAAAATTGGGAAGTAGGTTGAAAAGTCTTAGCTGCCAACTCATAATAGTATAGTGTAGGTAATTCAAGTTAGGTCAGTAATGCTTCGCCTGTAACCTTGTCGAAAAGATGAATACGTTCAGGCACGAAAGAAACATAGAGATGTTGCCCTATCTCTGCTTCAAAGTTCGGGGCAGTGCGTGATTTGATGATCGTCCGAGAACCGTCAGCATCGGTTCCAAGCGTTAACTCAACTATTGTTTCTGCGCCAAGGGGTTCAACGCTATAGACTTCAACCTGAAAAGCGTTGGGAACAAGTTGGTGACTGACGAGGACATCTTCTGGGTGAGCACCGAATACCAAATCCCTTTCTGTATTGATCTCACTTACCGTTTTAGCAATACGGTGATCCTGAATTGCAAACGTATTATCTTCATTTTCACCTCCAGACAAGGTTAACTGAAGATTGCCGTTATTGCTGCAGATTTCACACGGAATACAATTCATGCTTGGACTACCGATGAAACCCGCAACAAACAAATTCGCGGGATGGTTGTAAATTTCGGAGGGTGTTCCCAACTGCTGAATCTTTCCGGTATTAAGCACTGCGATACGGTCTGCCATTGACATCGCTTCCACCTGATCGTGTGTTACATAAAATGTAGTGGTTCCAAGTTCGCGTTGCCGCCACCTAATTTCAACACGCATTTCGGCACGCAGTTTGGCATCTAAATTAGAAATCGGTTCATCCATAAGGAATACTTGTGGGCGGCGCACCATAGCTCTACCGAGTCCAACCCGCTGCGTTTCACCACCACTTAACTGATTCGGTTTACGCATAAGTAGATGCTCGATATGTAACATCTCCGCAATGTCTTTAACACGTCGGTCAATCTCTTCAGTAGAAAGTTTCCGGGGATGTAGAGGAAACGCCATATTCTCGTAAACGGTGAGGTGCGGATAGAGAATATGGGATTGAAAGACAAAAGCAACATCGCGTTCAGCGGGTGTTTTATCGTTGACGCGAATATCATCTAAGTAGATACTGCCTTCTTCGGGTTTGTCTAATCCGGCGATACAGCGGAGCGTTGTCGTTTTTCCCGCCCCGGTCTGACCGAGTAACACAAAGAATTCTTCATCTTTCACATCAAGTGTGATGTCGTCCAGAGCGGTAAGGTCGCCGAACCGTTTTGTAACGTTTTCCAGTTTTACTGTTGCCATATTCGTATTAACTTTGATTCAAATATTGTTTTATTATCTCATGATTGCAATTGGATGTCAACAGAAAGATGTTGAACTCAGGACACAAAAAAGTTGACCATAACTTTAAAATCTGATATTCTAATTGATAGACTCAACTTTTCAATGAAAGACGTCACTTTAACGCTCCCCCGTCAAATCCCCATGCTTTAGCTTGTGGGATGTCCACGGCTAACAATGTGATGGACAGCACGAAA
>JAGWBU010000020.1:8847-24307 GCA_021295735.1 Candidatus Poribacteria bacterium
AAGACGGTGGACGCTAAGCGAAAACCGCAGTCGCAAGGAAGCACAAGCCCCTACCTTTAGGTAGTGGGTACCTATGACATGTATTACATTGGAGTTCGACCAGATATTTACGGATGCGATTGGAGAGATAAATGCCAACGAATGCAGAACTGATTGCAGACTGGCGTGAGGCACCTGCGCCATTGCTCGGCATATTAAACGCGTTCCATGACAGAGACGGGTTTATATCGGAGGCAGCTCTCCGAGACATTGCAGTCGGATTTCGAATTCCACTCGCAGAACTTTTCGGCACCTTAACTTTTTACCATCACTTTGCACGTGAAGCGCCAGGGCAAAACGCGCCGCGCGTTTGTACGGGTCCCGTTTGTCGGTTGCAAGGAGGATTAGAAATCCTTGAGGCGCTTAAATCTGAAGGGGCTACCCCAATGCCGTGTGCCGGAAGATGTGACGATTGTGTCCCCGTCCTAAAAGGGCATCAAGTACTCACGGGAAAACAAGCAAACACGCTTTCTATTCAACCCACCCCTTTGCCACCATATCCAGGGGATAGCGAAGAATGTATCTTCGCAGAGATTCGCGAACCGAACCACAGTACGCTTGCAGGCTACCAACGCACCGGTGGCTATGAAGGTCTAAAACGCGCGGTAACATCCCTTACCTCTGAAGAAGTGATTGATACACTCAAAGACAGTCAACTTGCTGGTAGAGGCGGTGCAGGATTTCCCACAGGCATGAAGTGGGAATCGGTGTTGAATGCGCCAGGTGAACCGAAAACAATCGTCTGCAATGCAGATGAGGGTGAACCGGGTTGTTTTAAGGATCGGGTTATTTTGGATTATGCGCCGCATGCAATAATTGAAGGGATGACACTCGCCGCTTACGCAACGGGAGCGACGCGAGGCTTTATCTATCTTCGATATGAATATCCAGAAACCTTAAAAATTCTTGAACGGGCACTCACTGAAGCTGAAGCAGAAGGGTTAATTGGTAATGAGATTCTCGGAAAACAATTTAATTTTCATATCTATATTAGGCGCGGTGCTGGGGCTTATGTCTGTGGTGAAGAAGGCTCATTGTTGAACAGTTTGGAAGGAAAACATCCTTTTCCGAGAAATCGACCACCTTATCCTGTAACGCACGGTTTTGAAAACTTACCTACCGTGGTAAACAATGTGGAGACACTTGCCGCCGCAACACAGATTCTACGACACGGTGCAGGGTGGTATAAAAGTTTAAGCTACAACAAGAATTTGGCGGGTACAAAAATTATAAGCCTCTCTGGTGACATACAAAGACCTGGAAATTACGAGGTGCCGTTCGGACTTCCACTGAAAATATTACTTTACGAGTGGGCAGGCGGACCTTTAGTAGGACGTTCAATCCAAGCAATTACATCTGCGGGGTTATCGGGTGGGTTTATCGGTGAAAAAGACTTTGACATCACTATTGATGAACCGAGTTTCCAAAAGGTTGGGGCAATGCTCGGTGCAGCTGGTATCATGGTGTTTGATGACACACGAGACATGCTTGATGTCGCGCACAACGCAATGGAATTTTTCGCTGAAGAATCTTGTGGAAAGTGTTTCCCGTGCCGTATCGGAACATATCGGCTCACAGAACTATTGTCTGAACCGCTGAACCAGAAATCAAAAGATCTGATTGCGGAAATTGGAGCAGTGATGAAAGCAACAAGTGCTTGCGGTCTCGGAACTGCTGCACCAAATATTACAGAGACTTTGATGCGAATAAATCCGTAAATTGAAGCCGATATTGAGACGGATTAGGCAGGTTTTATATATGACCACATTTTCTGGTGTGTTCTGATGTGGACAAGAGGATTTATTTCGCTCTGCCTCATCGTGTTTGTGATCGGTTTGATTACTGGTCCAGTACACTGGTTCTTTCCAGTATATGCCGAAAAAGTTTTGGGAGAAAAAGCGCTTTTCGCGGGGTTATTGCGTGCCATACCTATCGGTCTCGGTGGGATCACAGCACTCATCGGTGGAACGCTTAGCGACCGATTCGGACGAAAACCGACACTGCTAATTGGGATGACCGGAGCAGTTGTAATAGGAGGACTTTTTACCACACAATTACCGTTGTTTATATGGGGTATTCTCTGCTATGAAGGCATTGCTTCAGGCTTTAAAACTGCTGGTGGACAATCATATCTCATCAGTTCAGTGTCACCAAAGCAATTAGGGTTGGCAACGGGGCTATACTTTATTAGTAGTACTGTCGGAAGCGCTGTTGGGAGTGCTATCGCTGGGGAGATTATTGGTCGGATCAACGACAAAGGCGAGATTATCCCCCTGATCAACTACAATGTTTTTGGAACTGGCGCGGTGTTTCTGTCCGGTATACTGTTTGTTGGCGCATGCTTCTTTTTACCGCGTCTTAGACAGCAGGGTCGCAACAACGCACAGAAACAGGACGGAATTTGGAAATCAACCCTAAACATCGGAAAATATACCAACTTATGTCGTAGATCGGAAATCAAAATGTTAATCGGTTTGCGCGTTTTCCCAACGTACTATTGGGGTTCGGTAAACCTGCTCATGCCAATTTTGGTTAATCGTATCGCAGGCGACAAGGCAACTGGATATTATGGCGCGATCAGTTTACTGTTTGCTTTTGCATGCCAATTTGTTACCGGAAGAATATGCGATGCAGTAGGTCACCGCATTCCGGCATTGATCGCAAATATAATCGTTACATTTCTCGCTTTTGGATTGGCATTTTTTCACAACTCGTTAGTTGGTCTGGAAATCTTCGGGATACTCGGTGCAGGCGCTGCATGGGCGCTATCAACTACTATCCCACGGTTTATCAATGAATTCACTAACCCCGATGAGAAGGGACACGGTGTTGGCATAACACATTTAGCTTGGAGCACCGGATTTCTTCTCGGGTTTGTCGCAAGTGGATTATTAATTAATATATCTGTTCATGTACCATTTATTGTCTCAGGAATTTTCCTGATTTGTTCAACAAGTATAGCCTATAAACTTTGGCACACTCAATCAAAACTAAGGAAGGAACACCTATGATTATTGCTGAACTTGATTTAGAAAATGCTGAACACCTTGAACTCACAAATGCCCAATGGCGTTTTGCCGCGGGACTCGTCCCCGGTGAGCCAAATGGCGGTTTAGTTGACCAGATGCCAGAATCGCCAGCGCGTAATGCTGATTATGACGATTCCGATTGGGGAATTTGTGAAAATATTCAAGAAATCGTCTTAACAGGTCTCTGTTTCGGTTGGTATCGGATTACTGTCACTATTCCTGAAGAAGTAGATGGAAAGTCCGTTGCCGGTTCAAAAGTATGGTTTCACACTTGTATTGATGACTACGGTGAAGTTTGGGTCAATGGTGAAATTGACTTGGCTTTCGGTGAGTCAGGTCGTGGTGCTGCATCTGGTTTCAATACGCCACAACGCGTTGTTGTATCCGAAAGTGCTGAACCGGGAACTAAACATGTCATCGCATGTTTGGCTATCAACGGTCCTCTTGCCAGACCGGGTGGCGGTATTTTCCTCCGTTTTGCAAAACTTGAGTTTGAAAACGAATAACCCGTATAATCTTTGTTGGGACGGCTATATGCCGTCCCTTATAATACAGGTAGAATTTGTCTACAAAAACAACACCTCTCAACAATTCTCAAGATACACCAAAAGCAATCGTTCTCCTGAGCGGTGGCTTAGATTCAACCACTACCTTAGCAATAGCGCGCGACGATGGTTATGATTGCTATGTGATGAGTTTTCGGTATGGGCAACGGAATAAGGCAGAACTTCAATGTGCAGAAAACGTGGCAAAGTCGCTTGGCGCAAAACAACATACTATCATTGATATAGATCTGCGTATCTTCGGCGCATCTGCCTTGACAGCGGATATTGAAGTGCCTAAAGGTAGATTAGAAACTGAGATGGGTGGCAGCATACCGATTACTTATGTCCCTGCCCGGAACACTATCTTTCTCTCCTATGCACTTGCATGGGCGGAGGTGCTTGCTGCCGATACCATTTTTATTGGTGCGAATGTTATTGACTACAGTGGATATCCGGATTGTCGTCCAGAGTATATTAGCGCCTACCAAACGATGGCAAACCTCGCAACACAAGCTGGTGTAGAAGGCAAAACAAAACTAACAATCCATGCCCCACTTCTTGATAAAACAAAAGCAGAAATAATCCAAATTGGCACAGCACTTGGTGTTGATTATAGTCTCACACTGAGTTGTTACGATCCAGATATGGATTCCAGAGCGTGTGGTGAATGCGATAGTTGTGTACTCCGCAAAAAAGGTTTTGAAGACGCAGGTATCTCTGATCCAACGCGTTATCGCTGAATGTAGTGCTATGATACCTTTGTAGATGCGATTAATGTCTGATAATTTCTTTATCCTTGATATTTCCTAACAACCTATCATATAATATTTGTATGGCACAACAATATGATACAATAGGAAAAAATATCCTGAATGAACGTATCAATGAAATTGCACAGTTTGTTCTGAACGTACCTGATGTTGAAGTGATCGCAGACCTTGATACTGAGCAATGGGTACAAAGATACATCGACGCAACATTAGTTACAAATGTTGATCTGCCGACTAAAGCAAATTTACTTTATGGACTCTCCCTCTTTGGAGGGCTCGTGCATAACCCTGACTTGTTTGAACAAATACCGGAGGAACTTATGCAAGAATCTTCTGTTTTTCAACACCAACGCGAAAAGCTTATTACACAAGGGGCAAAAGAGACTACCCTCAAAAACCTTCTGACAGTCCTCAACGCGAAATTCGATACAGAGGAAGTACGGACCCTAGTGCCTGCACTTGAAAACATAGACGATTTACAACGTCTTGAACAGCTGCATCTCGCTGCCGTTAAGGCGGAAAGTCTTGAATCCTTCACCGAAACTCTTTTTGAATAGGGGCATAGGATAGGATCAGTTGTCAGTACTACTTTATAGGACACATATCTGAAAAGCACAGGATGTTCACAAGAAATTTATGATAAAAGCAGTATTTTTTGATTTTTATTACACTTTATGTGTTTGGGGACGACCCCTTGAGGAAAGTCTGCAAATAATTGCAGAACGATACCAATTTGAAATTGACAGGGGACGTTACGCTGCAGCAGTCGAGAATCTGTTTGCGGATGCGTCAGATTCCGATCCTACGACACACTCTCTACTTGGAACAATGCAGAAAATCGTTGATAGTTATTGTGAGTTTGTCCGAGAACTCGGGGTTCAGGAACATGCAGAACAGATAGCATGGGAATTATTGCAAGCTGGACACTCGCTTTTTGCCGCGAACGTAGCATCGCTCTACAACGACACTGTTCCAACACTCCAACGTTTGCGTGATGATGGATACAAGTTAGCGATTGTCTCAAATTGGGATACACCGTTGGATCCTCTGACAGAAAGGTTAGGGATAGCCAAGTATTTTGATGTAATCACTGCCTCACATGATACGCGCGTTAGGTCTGCCAAACCAGACCCACACATATTCGAATACACGCTAAAAGCAGTCGGGGTATCTGCGGAAGAAACAGTGCATGTCGGGGATACTTATGAAGCTGACATCATCGGAGCACAAGGGGTAGGTATTCGTCCAATACTGATTGATAGGGAAGGTTCACAACAAGGCAGATGGCATGAAACGATTCGGAGTCTTGCTGAGTTGCCGGAACTGCTTGATGCTACTTAAACCGCGCTCATAATGCCCATAACTTTCCTTTATATAAATTTATATTAACCTATAAGCTTCCAAAAAAGTGTTTCTGGGAATTTCTGCCTGAGTACATATTCGGCGCAAAGTTGAACCTTTTATGCGACGATGATTCGGTAGTACCAATACACTTCGACTCCCATCTGGGTTTTCACGTGCCATACAGATATGATTTCCTTCACGAATTATACGAAATTCTAATCGTTCTAACGCACGGACAACTCTGTTTTTGGGTGCATCTACTGGAAAACGAGGCATTAGATATTCACTTCGGTAACAAAAACGTCTAAGGCAGGTTCTTCAACTTCAAGTTCTTCTTTTCCAAAAGTTTCAATATAAAACCGAATCGCAGAAGTTACGTCCGCAACACTTTCCTCATAGGTATCGCCTTGCCCTATAACAACACCCTTCAATCCCAGTGGATAGGCGACATAACCATCAATATGTTTTTCAACAATCACTTTAAACGGTTGCATTTTTGTTCTCCTTTTTGGCAATTCATCTACTCAATAAATTGCGAGCGCAATGCCCACAAACCCTGCCCTGGTTCACTTATATAGAAAAAGCCATCGTCGTTAAACCCATCAACAAGCGTTTCTGGATTGTATTTAGCAATAACTTCGTCTAAAGGTGCCCATTCGTAGCCAACTGATTCAATCTCTGTTTGCGTAAGATGTTCAGTCGCATAAACAACCTTGAAACGTCCCTCGGTACTGCCGTGAATCAGGTGTGCTGCTGCGGAGAGATTTTTTTGTAGCTCGGTGTTTTCTTCAACCGCTTTGAGTGTTGCAGGCGTGTCACGATACCCATATTTTCGAATGAGTCTGTCGATTTCAGCATCCTCACCGAATTCGCGTAACCCTGGTGCGATAATGATTAACTCGCCATCGTCTGCCATTGCCATCCGTGTGCGATAGATAGCCTTATTCCCAAGCCATGTACTTTTAAACTCCCTCGGATCCAAGTAGACAACTACCTTCTCTAACGGTTCATCTAAAAATGTCATATTAACGTTTCTGCTCAATTCTGCTGCAGTCTCAAAAGTGCGTGCATCATCACCGATGTAAAGCCCGCGCATCACACGGTTGCCATCTATATCAACATCCATGACGCTCATCACATAAACAATACCGAGTTGTTTCAGATAATGTGTATGTGCATAATTTAGCACTCTTCTGACAGAGGTATCTGTGCGTCCCATCAGGCGTTCCATACCGTCTACGGCACCAAGGAAATGAGATTTGTTAATCATCTCAACCCCGCCTGCTCCGACAAGCACATTCTTGAATCCATTAGCGATTCCGATAACTTCGTGAGGAATTACCTGTCCAACAGAGATAATGAGTTCATAGTCTCCTTCTACAAGTTTTTGATTGACAGCCACAGGAATACTATAATCAAGTTTGCCACCAGATACCTCACGGATAAACTCGGATGGCACTTCCCCAAAGTGGTCCAGTCCTGTCCGCCAGTGATGGATATGATATTTTGCCTTGGGCAGCTCGCCATACATATCGGCAATTTGTGCATCGGTCATAGGTGCATGTGTGCCGATAGCAGGCAATATATCAAAAGTTGTTCCGTTTGCGGTATCCCAGAGTTCATAGAGAAGACGCGTAAGTTCTCCTGCATTTGAGTGAAGGCGCGTTATATCTGGTGGAATCACTAAAATCTTTTTTGGGATACCACCCAACTTGAGCAGTGCTTCTTGAAGTAATGCGCGTTTTCCTTTGGTTGTAATGACAGTGTCTTTTCCACCGTGGGCAATGTAGGTTGACATAATGTTAATCTCGTAATTTATTTATACTGAATTATAGAAATAAGTGAACATAATTTTATGATTGGCGGTGTTTGTAGTCGCGCAATTCATTGCGCCTCTTACATACACTGGTAGGCACGCTTTATAAGCGCGCCGATCAACGACATATCCATATCTTAATCTTAAAATCCGTTAAGAAAAAAGGTCCGGATGCCTCGCCCTCAACGTTTGCAATTAATACGAGGTTTTAATAGTCCCCCAAGTTGTGCTTAACTTATCCTGTGGTTCCACAGGCAAAACCAAATCATCAACAGAATCACCGATAAAGAGATTATCAATATAGACAAGACCGTAGTTGCCAAACTTACCTGTTTTATAATCCCCATCTTTAGCCTCTGTGGCTATCGCGACATCTTCAAAAGATGTTTTATCATCTCGTTCTTTGAGCTTAAAAGTGAATGAATCGCCATCTAACGTGAGTTGTGCGCGATACCAAACCTGCGGCTTGTTTTCCACCATCCCGTCCGCTATAAGCGTCCAACCACCATGCTGTTTCCAAAATTGATACGGTTTATTACCTTGCCGACGGTCGCTCAAATAGAACTTCGCGCCATCTTGAAAGCGAAAGACGACACCCATATAAAAATCATCGGGAAACATCATATCCCATTCAGCGACATAATCAGTCCAATCGCCATCTCCACAAACATAGATGGAGCCACCAGGACCATCGTGTCGTGACTTATCAGATGCTTTGTCAGAAGTTTTAAGCACCTTATTTCCAGCATCTTTAGGGTCGGCAACAACTTCTGCTTTTGTGTTACCAGCGAACCCGATCTCCCATTTCTTAGGTTCTTGATCGATACTATCTTTCTCAAAATTGTCATGAAACAACAACTCTGCGGATGCCTCCATTGAAGCGAAAAGAGTTAACATCAACACGGCACATAGAATTAATAGCTTTGTAAAATACATTTTTCCTCCTTAGATTTGGACTAGGGTTTTTAGTTTTAGGGTTTTTGCACATTTTCGTCAAAAAGTCGCGAGCTGGAGCTCGCTCCTACAGTAAGAGGGTCATTCAAGAATAACCGAAAATATGGAGAACTAAATAATCCTGGATTTGGACAAATTTCACTTGAAAATTTTCCTTAACAATTATATCATAAAAATTACAAATAGTGTAAAAAAAGAGGTATGCATGCACATATTGCACACTGCCGATTGGCATATCGGGCAAAAACTCCACGAACGCCAACGGCTTGATGAACATAAAGAATTTCTAAATTGGCTTCTACACACAATCCAAGAACATAAAGCTGAACTTCTCCTCGTTTCAGGTGATATTTTTGACACCTCCCTCCCGTCAGCAGAAGCAACAAATCTCTATTATGAGTTTCTTTTTAACCTCTATGAAGAAACCGATGCATACGCGGTAATTATTGCTGGCAATCACGATTCTGCACGACACTTGGAAGCCCCCAGGGAATTCCTCAAAATGGGTAGGATCCACGTCGTTGGACTGGTAAGAGAACCGACTGAATGTGTCTTAAATATTCCAGACGAAAACCCTCGCGTCTCTGTTGCAGCTGTGCCGTATCTTTCTGAAAACGAACTCCCACACGTCTCCTATGAATCCGATATAGAAAAGAACGAACGGTATCGAGAACGACTCAAAACGTTCTATGCGGATTGTGTGTCGCACATGCCAGCGGATCTCCCGAAGATTTTGATGGGACACCTCTTTGTCCAAGGTGGAAATGTAAGCGATTCTGAACGAAATATCCAAATTGGTGGTGCTACTGCTATTCACGCGGACGACTTTCCTGACGGTGTGAATTATGTTGCGCTTGGTCATCTCCACAGACCCCAGACGATAGAAGGCAGCGCTTATCCGATCCGATATTCAGGATCACCTATTCCCCTAAGATTCAACGAAACAAATTATCGCAAAAAGGTGTATCTGTTGGAACTGTCTGACGATGGAACATTGATACTTGATGAAGAAATTGAGATTCCCATTTTCAAGCGATTATGTACCGTCGCGGGTGACGAAAACACCGTTTTATTTCAAGCAGCGGCTGAAAATTGGGATGGGAAATACATTCAAGTCAAATTAAAATTAGAGGCTGTAGAAACCGGTATCAACGACAAAATTCGGCAAGCGTTTGCAGGACGTGGTGGTGATGTTCTGAGTGTAGAAATTGAGATGCCAGAAGCAAAACGCGATATTAATATCTCTGTTGAAGACATGAAACGTCCCGAGGAAATCTTTGAACAATTCTATAAGGCAAAACATGATGGCAAACCACCCGATGAAACATTAGTACAAACGTTTAACGAATTACTTCAGATGGTTGAGAAATCTCAATGAAATTGTGTAAACTGAAACTAAAAAACCTAAATAGTTTTCGTGACGAGGTTGAACTTGATTTTGATGAACCTCCGTTAGACGAGGCATCACTTGTAGCAATTACCGGTCCTACGGGGGCAGGAAAAACAACGTTGTTAGATGCGATTTGTGTTGCACTTTACGGTAAAACACCGCGTTTGAGTGGAACTGGCAGCCAAAATCCGAACTATCTCATCAGTCACGGAGAAAAAGAAGGTTTCGCTGAGGTTCATTTTGTCGCAAACGGTACGCGCTACATTGCTGCGTGGTCGGGTAAACTCAAAGCGTCTCCTAAAGGGAGTTTGTTAAATGCCGATTCTGACAAACTAATTAGCGATAGACTATCTGCACGCGGTAAATCTCTTGGCTCCAGTGAAAACACGGTAAGCGAAGAGGTGACTGCCATTTTAGGGCTTGATTTTGATGCGTTTAAGCGATCCGTTATGTTGGCACAAGGTGAATTTGCTGCGTTTTTGAAAGCAAAGGACGAAGAACGGCGCACAATTTTGGAAGCTGCTGCAAATGTTGATATCTACGATGAACTGAAAAGGACATTAAACGATAAGGTGACAACTGTTGAAACTGAATATCAGAGTGTTTTACAAAAACTTGAAGCAGTTCCTGAAGCCTCACTTGAACAACTTACGGAAGCAGAAACAGAGCTTGCCAGATTGCAAGCAGAAGCAGAAAAATTAGGTGGAAAAAATCAGCAAATTCAAACGGAAAAAGAACATGAAACAAAACGTAAAGAGGATTATGAAAAACTACAATCTTCTGAAGAAAATCAAAAAGAACTTATCAATCAGCAACCGATGATTGACAAACTAAAATCGGAACTTGAGGACGCTGAACGTGCAAACCAACTTCGTGCAGAGAAACAGGTGTATGATACCGCAAAATCGAATCATGAAAAAGCAGCAGATGACCTACAAAAGGCTGAAATCGAGTTTACGGATACACAAAAGCAAGTGGAGACTAACCAAGCCAATTTTGATAAGAAAGACGAGACTTATCAAACAGCTTTATCCGAGCGTGAACGGAAAATTGACATTTTTAACACTGCAAAATTAGAAGTAAGCCAGGCAGAAAACCAATTTGAACAAGCGAATAACCGAATAACTGATAAGAAAAAAATAGACGACCAAATTGAGACAACGTTAAACAAGTTAACTGAGAAGGAAACTCGTCAAACTGAATTGCAAGAACAAATTGCGGAAGCGCAGACCTTTTTAGATGAAAACCCTCTCCCATCAGATCGGCAGTCACGTCTGAACCGAACAAGTGTTCTTCTATCAGAACTCAACTCAAAATGCCAACTGCAAAAGGAAAAAGAAAAGGACCAGTCGGAGTACGAGTTACAAATAGGAAAGTTAAAAGAAAAGTTAAAAGAATTAACTGAGAATAGGAAAGAACTACTCTTGAAAGAAAAAACTGTAAAGAATTCTCTTAAACAAGCAGAAGCAGAATTCAAAGAACTTCAAGAAAATGGCACACTTGAGGATTGGCAAAGCCGAAGAGATAATGCAAGAAAAGCGCAACCGATAGCGCAACAGTATGAAAATTTGGTCGATCAACTCGGTGATAAGAGGGACGATCTCGCGGAATCAAAGGAAAAAATCATTGGACTTGATGAATCCCTTGATAGTCTTAATAAAAAACTTGAGGTTCAATCTCAACTCTGCAAGCGAGCAGATGCAGAAGTTGAGAAATTAGAAGCAGAAAAAGAATTAGCACTTTTGACAGAACCCGTTAATGCGCTTCGACAGCAGTTAGAGGAAGGGAAACCTTGCCGCGTGTGTGGTGCTACAGATCATCCCTACGCTGATAAAGTTGAAAGTGAGAAACTACTTGAAAGTATTCTGAAAGCATTAGACGATGCCGAAACAGAGGCGAAAAAGGCACAGAAGCAGAAGCAAAAATTAGAACGGGATCAAGCACGTCTCCAACAAGATAAATCCCACACCGTTGAACAAGTCGATGAATGTGTTGCAGAAATAGAAAACCTAAATACCGAAACCGAAGACCTTTGTGCAAAGTGGAAAGAACTCTATGAATCTGCAGACATCTCATTCGAATGGGTTGATGAAAGGTTTGATGAAGCAGACACTGCGATTGAGAATCTCAACACTACCCAAGAAACTTACAATGAAGTATCCAGCAAATTGAATGAAGTTTCTCATAAACTTGAAACCTGTCAAAATAATCTCAATCGAGAAAATGAACTATTGAACGATACAAAACAGGAATTGGAATCTATAACAGATGAGATTGAGGTCTTGAAATTGGACATTTCTGATACCGAGAAAGATTTTTGGACTTCAATGCCCGAAGTTTTTCACGGTGTTACGCCAGATAAAGCCGTCAAACAATTTGACGATAAGATCAAGGTAGTCGATTTACGTGAGCAGGAACTTACCACTAAAAACAGCCGACTTAATGTGCTTAACACCGAAATTCAGAACGACCAACGCGAACTTCAAGACTTACAAGAACGCCAAAAAGAACTTGAAGCAGAAATTGAACGCTATCAAAACGAAGGCGAAACGTTTATAGATGCTGTTCGAGATAAAACGGGTGGATTGGAATTGGAAGACGATATCAACGCTGCTATTGATGAGTTAAATGGTGAACTACAGGCGAAAAAGGCTGAACGCGATGAAGCTAAACAACAGTTAGAAAAAAGCCGAACACTATTAACTCAAAAAGAAACGACTCAGAAATTTTGCGAAGAGCAGTTGAAGGAGAATTGCGAAAAGTTTGAGACAGCAGGCGATGCTTACTTGGATAAATTGAACAAAGCAGGATTTGAGTCACCTGAAGCACATGACGTGGCATTCCGAGATGAAGCGCAGATACAAGCACTAACCGAAAAAACAGACGCTCATGAGAACGAAAAGCAGCAGCTTGATGTAGAAATTGTAGCGTTGCGGACGCAGTTTGTAGAAGTGCCATTTTCCCCTGAGGTATTAAAACTGATTATATCCCAAGCAGAAGAAATTGCAGCAGAGATACAAAGCACACAGGAAAAAATTGGCAGACAAAATGAGAAAATTGACAATCTGAAAGACGATCTTCAAAAACGTGAAAAACTTGATAGCGAAGTGCATGCGGCAAAGCAAGAATGGGAACGTTGGAAAAAGTTGCAGGAGATAATTCCTCGAAACGAACTTCGGGATTTTGCATTGGATATTATGTTTCAACAGGTCAGCCGTATTGCCAATGTTCAGTTGGCATATTTAACCTCAGAACGTTACCAACTTGATGTAGAAACCATCGGTAAGTTAACCGTTATTGATCGGTGGAATGCAAATGAAAAACGTCCTGTTGAAACACTCTCTGGTGGCGAATCATTTTTAACGAGCCTGGCACTTGCATTAGCATTATCTGAACTCAGCCAAGGTCGCGCACAACTCAATTCACTATTCCTTGACGAAGGATTCGGAACGCTTGATACAGAAACACTTGATATAGCAATCTCAGCTTTGGAAGGACTTCGCATGCAGGGACGCAGTATCTATCTTATTAGTCATATACAGGAATTGACGAGACGTTTGCCTGTTAAAATCAATGTTAAGAAACGGGGAAACGGCAGTTCATATATTGAAATTCGAGATTAACGCAAATCATTGTGAAATATACGCATCTACAGGTAGGCGCGCTTTGTAAGCGCGCCAAGAAATAACTTAAAACAAATTGGAGGCTATGTATGCAATTTGGTTTCATGTCGTCTGTCTGTCCGCCATTAACGCTGGCAGAACTCATTGACAAAGCAAAACACTATAACTATGAACACTTAGAACTCCGTGTAGAATGGGACCACGGACACGGTGTTGAATTGGATTCTACACCACAACAACTCAACGATGCAAAGGCTCGCTTAGCAGATAGTGGAATAGCTCTATCTTGTATTGCAACTGGGGTGAGATTCGTTAATCCTGACGCGCAAAAACGCGCAGAACAAGTTGATCTGCTGAAGCGGTATATTGAACTTTCTGAAAAGATGGATGCTAAGAACATCCGTATCTTCGGTGATCCGGTACCGAAAACACCGGCTGAAGTGGATCAAACACTTGATTGGGAAGCGGATGGTATCCGTGATTGTGACGCGTTAGCAGGTGAGGCAGGAGTTGCGCTCTGTTTGGAAACACACGGGAATCTTATCGCGAGTTACGTGGCTGAAGCGCTATACCGGTCAGAAGCACAGAATACCTTTGTGAATTGGCATGCAGGACACCATGTTCGACACGGGCAACCTGTGGATGTCGCTTATGTTCATCTACGAGGTAAAGTGCGACATGCACATGTCAATTTTGGTGATGAAGGGCCAATGCCTGACACAGAAAAAGATTCCCTCTCACTTCTCAAACAAGATGGGTATACTGGTTTTATCTCAATAGAAGTTATCAATCCAAAGGATTCGGATGCTGTGCTGCAACGACATGCCGAACTATACAAAACACTGTAAACCACGAATCTTCAAGGACTGATAGTTAATCAGAGATTGAATTAAACGTTCCGGTAGACATGCTTGAGAGTGCGTCTACCGGATTTATTTTAAACGCTAAACGATTCGCCGCAGCCGCATGTGTTTTTGGCGTTTGGATTGGTAATCTTAAAACCTGATTCCATTAAGCCGTCATTGTAATCCAGCACCGAACCTGCAAGATATAGGGAACTGCGTGGATCAATGAACACTTTCAAACCGTGAAATTCAAAGACCCTATCGGCGCCCTTCGCTTCGCCAAACTCAAGGTTATATTGGAATCCTGAGCAACCGCCGCCGATAACCTGCATGCGCAAACCGAGTTCTGCTTCTGCGCTATTTTCGTTGCTGTTTATGAGTGTAATCGCTTTTTGTGCCGCAGATTCCGTTACATTAATCATTGGTACGTCTCCTGTTTTGAAAGCGAGTTCTCAATCGCTGTTTTTAGTGCCTCTTCGGCATAGGTGGCATAACGTTGCTTATCCGCTGGTAGTCCGCCTAAAGCATTTGAGATATGTGATGCTGTGATCTCCAGCGCATCTGAAATTCGGCTACCGGTGACCAATTCCGTTAGCACAGAACCGCTGGCAATTGCTGTTGGACACCCAAAAGCCCTAAACTTCGCTGCAATAACTGCACCATCTGCAATTTTAAGCGTAAGTTTTAGCATCTCTCCGCTTGCAGCGGAGCCGATAGTTGCTGTGCCATCCGCATCGGCAATTGTTCCGACATTGCGAGGATTCTCAAAATGCTCCGTCACCTGCGGGGTATGCATAACAGCTATCTATCCGAAACGGACAACGTATCGCCATGATATATTTTATTACATATTATACACTATCATCATACAATTGTCAAATCCTACTTTAAGCCAGGGTGTGTAAAGTTTTTGTAGAAATCCGCACAACTCCTATTGTAGGGCGGGTCTCCGGGGAATGCCAAGAGGCATTCGGACCGTTGATTTGGTGCCTGCCCGCTGCATGGCACGTCCTGCGCAGTGGCGGTGCACAGGGACCCCGCCCATAGGCGTCAATTTAAGCACACAATTACCAGATTGCCTCTTGTGGGAGGGCTTTATAAGCCC
>JAGWBU010000020.1:24475-27473 GCA_021295735.1 Candidatus Poribacteria bacterium
CCTTATGGCATTCCCCGGGACCCCGCTCTACAGTGGAAAACGCCGCGTAATCATTGCAAATTGAACCTATGTAACCAAAACTTTACACACCCTTTAAGCCAATTTATAGACATTTATAACATTTTCAGTTAAATTCTGATATAATGCCATTGCAACTTACACATTAAGAACGAATGGAGGAAAATATAGCAATGTATAGGACTGCAATTGTGGGAGGCAGACGTGGTGTTCACCATGCTCGATGCTACGCTGGCATTGAAAACATGCAGGTAATAGCACTTTGCGAAATTGATGCCAACCGACTCAAAGATGCTGTAGCAGAATTGAATGTCACAGGGCACACAGACTACGCAGAGATGTTAAGAACCGAAAAACCCGATATTGTACATGCAGTTACCCAACCGACAGTGCCACGGCATATATGGATAGAACCTGCCGCCGAAGCAGGCGTAAAAGCATTAGTGATAGAAAAACCGATCGCCCTTAGACCCAGCGAAGCAGAAGCACTTGCTGCTGCACACGAGAAAACAGGATTAAAGATTATTGTCAATCATCAACGAAGATATCTTCCATTTGCTGAAAAACTACTGGAGTTTTTTGCTGAAGACAGTCTTGGCGACATACACTTCATTCGAGCCTCCACACAAGGCGAGATAACTGATATGGACACGCATTTGATGGATGTTGTACTTTTTGCGCTTAAGGATATTCCTATCACACATGTGTGGGGTGCTGTTGAAGGTGATGAAATTTACGACGTTCCAAATCTTCAGTGTCCTGAAGATTTGATGGCGATTTATACATTTGAAAACGGTGCCCGTGTGTTTTTTGAATCCGCTCGAAATGCTTTTGGAACAATAGATTTTCCCGGTAGTAATCCACGCTGTAATCTTGATTTTTGGGGAACAAAAGGACGTATGTGGTGGCGTGAAAACGGTTCATGGGGATACCAACTTGATGGCCTGGCACACCCATTCGTTGAAAAAACCCATTTTGGAATAGATGACAGATTCGGACAACGCGCCTTTACACAAGCTATCGCGACATGGCTTGATGACGAGAATCAACCGCATCGCAATAGGTTAGAATTCGCTCTGCTTGGCTTCGATTTGATTATGGCGGCATACCGCTCAGCACTGATTGGTGAACGGATTGCATGGCCCCCAAAACTTTCCGATGATGAATGGGTAGAACTTAAGAATCGGGTAGTCGGAAAGTAACGTAGGTTGGATGTCAATAGTTTTTGTACAAACCCTCATCCCACTAATGTAGGGGTGGGTTTCTATGTCCATCCATTGCTTGAAAAGATCAGTAAAGGCGGGGTACAGGGACCCCACCCTACGATGGAGGCAAGTCATTTCTGTACAGCACTGTAACATGCACGCAGGTCAAAACCTGCAACTATTATGCACATCTTGCAATTCAATAAAGGGAACGGGAACACAAGTAGAATTGATACAAAAATTGAGGGAGAAAAAAATAGTTAAATCAGATACATAATGTTATACTAAAATTAATTAATTCCGAAACTATTTATTACACAAAATAATAGGATAGTTGCAATGTAGAACTAGCCTATTATTTTATTTAACATTTTTTGAATGGCGGTAAAAGTATGTCTACATTACATTTTGGGGTGTTAGTCAGTCAGAATTAAACAATTCATCAATAGACTCCACTTTGCATGTAATTTCTACAGGACTGCCTATATTAACATAAAATCCTAATATCTCCATTACTTTAACATTGCCTTCGCTGTCTAAAAATTGAAACTTAGGATTCTTGATATAATAGTCATATTCACCACTTGGACTATTTAGATGTTTTATAATTTCTATATTGGAATTAGGCGGATTACTGTCCCTAGTCCCCCCAAACATAAAAACCCATAGCACAATAGCACCAACAGCTATATAAAAAACGTAAAGAAAATTACTTTTAGTAAAAACCATGATTACCTCCTCAATCTCATTTCTGAAAATTTTATAATAAAATATATAAAAATTAGATACACTGTAAATGAAACTGGTATTATATACCTACTTTCAAATGTAATGAGCTGAAAAATACCGAAAAATAACAGCACCGTGAACCCGAATTCAAATATTAAAGGTGCATACAACTCATGAAATGCTAATGAGAAATATTTTGTGTCTTTATCTCCATCAGATATTCTGTCGTAGGCCTTATTAATAAAGCAATATTCCAATTCACATTCCATCTGCTTAATAACTTCATATCTATGAGAACTAGTCTCCAAATATCCTAATACATTTTTCGTCCATGAATTTGATAACATGCCACCTAAAATACCAATCATGCACATTGAAAGTGCAATTAAATCTATACTTAAATCTCCATTTCCACTTGATCCGATGAATATCGTGCTTAGAAAATCTCCGCTGCGAAGCAGTGCTGTTAATGCCAAAATTATTACAGATAAGGCAAGTATATAATACCTGTTAACATTGACTCTTCTATTACTCATTTCGTTCATTTTGTCAAAATGCAACTTATATATTTCTAAATACTGATCTGATTTCTGACGATTACTAGGATTAACATCTTCGTTATTTCCCATAAAAACTCCTTTTTGAAAAAATATCTCAAACTTAATGTAACCTAATTGGTTAAAAATACGTTCCTAATTAGGTTAATTTGCCACCGTATAATACAGAATACCATAAAAACACTACTTTAACAACACTTTATTTATAAATATTTCTTGATTTTTTGTAAATTTCCATGCACAATGTCCTGAAAAGCACAATGTCCTGAAAAAACGATGATTTTGGTCATGACGTTTCAATTATAGCGATAAGATATATAATATTAACATTTGTGATATTTTAAGAATTACTTCTTCCGTTTTTAAAATCGTTAAACTCACTTTAACCAATCCCAAAACTACTAATCCCGTTTTATTTTGATAAGTTTTGCGTTGTCGTCTTTGCATTAGAGAGTTACTTTCGATTTTCGGTGTGTTTGGGGATCGGTT
>JAGWBU010000020.1:27583-27955 GCA_021295735.1 Candidatus Poribacteria bacterium
TTGTTGTCAGCATGGTGGTTGACGCGATTTTTTGGAGTCTTGGGAAAGAAAGAAATCATTGGAGAATTGAATGGCTCTGACACTGGAAGGGTGTGTAAAGTTTTTGTAGAAATCCGCACAACTCGTATTGTAGGGGCGGGACTCTGTGCCCGCCCGTTGTTTGGAACATCAGTTAAGGCGAGGCACAGGGACCCCGCCCATAGGCGTCAATTTAAGCACACAATTACCAGATTACCTCTTGTGGGAGGGCTTTATAAGCCCGATTTATATGTATTTATCGGGGTTGAAAACCCGACAAATGCCAAAAAGCAGAATCAACGCCGAGCGCGCGTATGGCACTCGTCGCATTTGGCGTTGATTTGGCAGCATGCC
>JAGWBU010000020.1:28013-29092 GCA_021295735.1 Candidatus Poribacteria bacterium
CATTCCCCGGGACCCCGCTCTACAGTGGAAAACGCCGCGTAATCATTGCAAATTGAACCTATGTAACCAAATATTTACATACCCCACGCAGGTTAACCAATTGACAGAAAGATATTAAAATGCTATAATGCCGTAGACAAAATCCCATAGGAGACAAATATGCTTACCCAAACCCAGGTTGACACGTTCCGTGAGAAAGGCTTTCTGCTCGGAAATCGTGTCCTAACTGACGAACAGGTCGAAGAATTGCGGTCAGAATTGGCTCGCGTGATTGACGATTACGAAAAAAACGATGTCCCGCAGCCTGTACGAATTGCTAACCTTGGCGGACGCGAAGAAAGTCCTGTCTGGCAAATCGTTAATATCTGGGAGGCGAGTCCTGCCTACCACCGACTTATTTACAATCCAGTAATTGTAGAGGAAATTGGACAACTGACATCGGCTACAGAATTGCGCGTTTGGCACGACCAGATTCAATACAAACCCCCTCAGATTGGCGGTGTCAATAAATGGCATCAGGATTCACCGTTATGGGGAATACTTATGCCGAAAACGAGTCAGGTAACTGCTTGGGTCGCATTGGACGATGCTAATGAAAGCAACGGATGTATGCGTATGGTCCCCGGTTCTTATCACTGGGGCAGTCAGATGGAGTTCTTGCGCACTATCGGAGACATCCACACAATGCATGACAACTTTGAAGAAAATAAACTATCCGTAGAACTCTGTCCTGTGCCAAAAGGACATGTGCATTATCATCATTCATTGACATGGCACGGATCACATGACAACGCCAGTGACGCTGCACGACGTGCTATTGCGGTGCATTATATGACAAGCGAAACGGTTTACCATGAAAGTGGAAATCATCTCATGAAACCTTTTGTTACTGTTAATGGGGATGAAAAATTGGCGGGTGATCATTTTCCACTTGTGATGGAGAATGGAACACCGACAAACTCGATGGCATGATCACTGAGTGTCAAAACACTGCATAATTATAACGTGAGTTTGATAAATCCCGTAGGGAATCAACACCGAATGCGCCTACGGCATTCGGTGGGGTAGAACGGAAATGG
>JAGWBU010000020.1:29114-63052 GCA_021295735.1 Candidatus Poribacteria bacterium
AAAAATAAGTGAAACCCAACTCTTTAGGACTCTCAAGACGGTTGAATTGTTGGGTTTCGCTTCGCTCTACCCAACGGACATCTATATTCATTTTAATTATCAAGTTCACGTTAATTATAAATACTTTATCAATAAAAAAGCACATGTTATAGGAGACAAATATGCTTAACCAAGCCCAAATCGATGCATTTCGTGAGAAGGGCTTTCTCCTCGGAAGTCGTGTTTTAAACGATGAACAAGTTGAGGAATTGCGGTCAGAATTGGCTCGCGTTATTGATGACTACAAAAAGGACGATATTCCACAACCGGTTCATATTGTGAATCTCGGAGGCAGGGAAGAAACACCTGTCTGGCAAATTGTAAATATATGGGAGGCGAGTTCCGCCTATCATAGACTTGTTCACAATCCTATCATCGTCGAAGAAATTGGACAACTCACATCAGCGACAGAGGTGCGCGTCTGGCATGATCAAATCCAATACAAACCGGCACAAGTCGGTGGTGTAAACATGTGGCATCAGGATTCACCTTATTGGCCAATTCTTACGCCAAAGACGAGTCAGGTTACCGGATGGGTCGCGTTAGACGATGTTGATGAAAGCAATGGATGTATGCGAATGGTGCCTGGATCATATCATTGGGGCAATCAGATTCCCTTCCTGCATTCCGTCAAAGACATCCATTCAATGCCAAACCACTTTGAAGATCACGAATTGGAAGTAGAACTTTGTCCTGTACCTAAAGGTTATGTACATTATCATCATTCCTTAACGTGGCACGGATCACATGATAACACAAGTAAACAACCCCGACGCGCAATTGCAGTGCATTATATGACAAGTGAAACGCTTTATGATGAAAGCGGAAACCATGTTATGAAACCCTTTGTCACAGTCAATGATGGTGAAAAATTAGCTGGCAACCATTTTCCACTTGTGATGGCATCTGGAAGTCCAATCAGTCCATAGTTTGATCTTATAGGAGATTTTTATGAAAGTTGTTGATGCGGTTGCAAAAGTCCTAAAGACAGAGGGTGTGGAATACTTATTCGCATATCCCGTTAACCCGATTATAGAGGCAGCCGCGAAATTGGATATCCGCACCATCATTGTTCGTCAAGAACGCATTGGACTTCACATGGCAGACGCAATGAGTCGAATGACCTCCGGACAACAGATCGGTGTGTTCTGTATGCAAAGCGGTCCTGGTTCTGAAAATGCATTCGGTGGGGTCGCGCAAGCCTACGGTGATTCTGCCCCTATAGTTGTTTTACCGATGGGATATTCACGACCATTGTCCCAAATTCAACCTAACTTCAATTCTGCATTAAACTATCGGCACGTTACAAAGTCTTGTGAACAACTCACAGTGCCAGAAGCACTGCCAGAGGTGATGCGGCGCGCCTTTACACAAGTGCGGAACGGCAGACCGAGACCTGCACTTGTAGAAATTCCCGGTGATTTAATGTCGCAGGAAGTGCCAGAACCGTTTGAACCGACACCTGTTCCCACTGTCCGTTATGGTCCCGACAGTGCTGAGATTGAAGCGGTTGCAGATGCCTTGATAAATGCAGAATGCCCTGTTATTTACGCTGGGCAAGGGGTTCACTACGCGCAAGCATGGGATGCCTTGAAGGAACTCGCTGAACTCCTTTCTGCACCAGTTACAACGAGCTTGGGCGGAAAAAGTGCTTTTCCAGAAGATCATCCGTTGGCACTGGGTTCCGGTGGACGTTCTATTCCAAAACCGGTGCATCATTTCCTCCAAAAGACAGATCTCCTTTTCGGTATCGGATGCAGTTTCAGCAGAACAAACTTCGGTGTAACAATACCGGAAGGCAAACGCGTCATTCATGCGACGTTAGATCCAGCAGACATCAATAAAGATGTGCCAGTTGAGGCAGCACTTGTCGGCGATGCACGCTTGATTTTAGAGGGATTGGTAGAGGCTGTTCGCGATCATTCTGATAACGCATCCGAAAGCCGCACGGCTGCAGTTACAGAAGAAATTAGTAATGTCAAAGCCGAATGGTTGGAAGAGTGGATGCCAAAACTCACCTCCGACGAAGTGCCGATGACACCTTATCGCGTAATTTGGGATCTGATGCACACCGTTGATGTCAAAAACACAATCATCACGCATGATGCAGGCAGCCCACGCGATCAATTATCCCCGTTTTGGCAATGTGAAAATCCCCTCTCCTACATCGGTTGGGGCAAAACGACCCAGCTCGGCTACGGTCTCGGTCTGGCAATGGGGGCAAAACTCGCAAAACCGGATGCACTCTGCATCAACGTTTGGGGAGATGCAGCTATCGGATTTACCGGCATGGATTTTGAAACTGCAGTGCGTGAACGAATTCCGATTTTATCTGTCTTATTTAACAATTTCTCTATGGCAATTGAAATACCGATTATGCCTGTATCTACCGAGAAATATCGGTCTACAGACATTTCGGGCAACTACGCAGATATGGCAAAGGCGTTCGGTGGTTACGGCGAACGCGTTGAAACACCGGACCAAATTATACCCGCTATCCAGCGCGGTATCCAAAAAACACAGGAGGGTATTCCCGCGCTGCTTGAATTTATCACAGCGAAAGAAATTCAGATTTCTAAGTTCTAACATGTCCGATCAGAGAAACCTCATGGTCGTGACAAAGGAGTTTGAAATGAAACTTATTACTACTGTTCTTCTCATTGCCCTAAGTCTTAGTGTCAATGCTTGGGCATTAAACGATGATAAGGCACTCATGATGTATCTTCCTTTTGATGAAGGTACGGGTGAGAAAGCCAAGGATGCGAGTGGAAATAACCTTGAAGCTACTTTGAATGGCGCAACCTGGTCGAAGGATGGCAAAATTGGTGCATGCATCCAATTGGCAAATACAGAGCAATTTGTTGAGGTTGACGCTGTTCCCGAACTTGATATTACTGATGAACTAACGATTCAAGCTTGGTTTTTCCCAGAACAAGACCAAGGTGATTCTAACCTGATGGGACGTAGGACAGCAAACAACACTGGCGGATATTGTCTTCAGTGGAGTTCGAATCCTACTGGTGCACCGCAAATTGAAACGTGGATGAACGTGGGAGGCGGGTGGCAAGGGTCTCGTAATAAACAGACTATCAAACCCGAGTTGAACGAATGGCATCACGTATCTTCTACTTTTGACGGTGATATGATCCGCCAATATATTGATGGTGAGTTAGATGTTGAATGGAAACCACCCGGTAATGAGATTTTCAGTGTAGATGTAGTTTTCCGTATCGGCAAATCCCAGACAGGACTCTCAGGTACAGTATGTCTTGTTGACGAAGTAGCCATTTATAGCCGCGCCCTCTCCGAAGATGAAATCAATCAGGATATGAACAACGGTGTGTTCTTTGCAGTTGATCCAGGTGGCAAACTCGCCACAACCTGGGCAAACCTAAAGAAGTAAGCCAGACGCATCACTGTTGTTTATAGTGAAACCCATAATAATTATTACGTTTTGATCTTTGTGTGAATATCAAATACTGTTTAATTTATAGTGAACTTCGAATAAAGATACACATTTTCTGTAGGAGCGATCTCCGAATCGCGACGAACCTCACTGATAGTCGGGAATCGGAATTCCCTCCTACGTCTGAAAATGTCCCGTTAATTCTAAAGTTTACTATAAATGTAAGAGGCGCAATAAATTGCGCGACTACAAACGCTGCTAACCTAAAGAAAATGTAAAAGTATTTATAGATTTACTATAATATTTTCAATTCTGTTTGTGGCGGGTCCCAACACCCGCCTCTATTATATTTCCAATTTGTGCTAACCATCGTAGTTTCCAACCTTCCAAATTTTGAAATACCCTTCAAGGAGGAATCAACATGAAAACTCAGAAAGTTATCTTCCTAAGCATTTTCCTAAGCCTACTCCTCTGCCAAGTTGGATTTGCTGCTGGTGGAAAAGGCAACGTGGCACAACTCGGCAAGAAGTTGTATGTCTGGCATCTTGACGAAGGCAGTGGAAAAGAGACAAAAGATGCGACTGCAGGTTTAGTCGGAAAATTTAACGGTGATGTCAAGTGGACTGACGGTATCCTCGGCAAAGCCGTGCAGATGGCGGGAAAAGTCGGAGAACCGGATTTCATTGAGGTCGCACATTCTGATGAGGTAGACATAGACCAAGCCATTACGATGATGGCATGGATTTATCCCGACGAACTTCCGGCAGGTGGGCAGGAGAACAAATTCACGATTTTCTACAAAAACACTTATTATCTGCAAATTGAACCTGGGGCAGGTCAATTCGCTTACTATTTCTACGATACCGATAACCCCGGTTACCATATTTCTGATGGTAAGGTGAAGGCGAAAGAATGGTCACATGTCGCGCTTGTATGGAACGGAACAGAAGCGCGTTTCTATATCAATGGCGAGCACGATGGCAAGGTCATTCCACAAAAAGGAACTGGCAGAAGCTCACCTGATAAGGTGTTGCGATTTGGTGGTGAGAGTAACGCTTGCTGTCCACGTTTCTTTCAAGGTCGCATGGACGAACTGATGTTAGCTAACTATCCACTTTCTGAAGCGGACATCCAGAAAGTCATCAATGATACCCTTGATGTTTCCGCTCGCGGCAAATTGGCTACAACATGGGCAAATCTGAAAAGGTGAGATGAACGTCTATTGCTTCCTATTTCATGTAGGGGTGGGTACTTGTGCCCACCCATTTCTGGATCCTCCGAGTTGCGATTCCTTGCAATTGGCAGTAAACAAGCGTATAATTGGTTTAAATCCATCCCCGTAGGAGAACGAATAATGCGCGAAAATAAAGATACACAATCACTTAACGTCCACATTGCCGTAGAAAATTTTGGACCGATAGAGAAGGCAGAGATAGATTTGCGTCCGCTTACTGTGTTTGTCGGTGAAAGCAATACTGGTAAGACATATCTCGCGACGCTCGTCTATGTATTATTTAACACCTTTGAGGGGTTTTCCCGAGTGCCTTTGCCACATAGTATAATTTCGCTTTTAAAACACTCAAGATTCATATCTCAGAAGGAATTAGATGAAGAGACTCTGGAGACGCTAAAAAAACTAAACATCTGTGGACAACCATTCAAGTTTTCAGACTTGCCGCAGTGGTTATGTAAGCATATATTGCGCGGCTTTAACAATTCCGAACACTTTGCAGGCGAACTCAAAAGGTGTTTTGATCCGGCCTCTGTCTCAGAGTTGATTCGATTCACTGGTAACAAGGGAAACAAACTGAAGGTTTCACTAAAAGTAAGTGAGAAAAATCAACCTCTTTGGAACTTTGGAATGAAAAATTCTGGGTCGGACATCGCTGTAGATGGAAATGTCAATGAGGATATGACTCTTCACATCAAGGATGAAAGGATATCACAAGAAATATTGGGACTTGAAGATCTTACGCTACTTTTACAGGCCAACAGAAGCGAAACACCAGATTTCTATTACTTGCCTGCTGCTCGGGGCGGTATCATGGAAACCCGCGGGATAATTTCCAATTCACTTATAGATATCGCCACTCCTGGTGGATCGGAGCACTTCACTAAAGATTCTACGTTCTCGGGAATGATAGCAGACTTCCTTAAGCAAATAATAAATTATAAAGAAGTTCGTATGCCTTCAAGGGAAATAGCTGAGATTGCCAATCTTCTTGAAAAAGAGGTACTGCGCGGAGAGGTTGAAGTCAAGAGTCCAGCTGGAGGATTTCCAGAATTCCTCTACCATCCACGGGGAGCAGAACAAGGGCTACGTATGAGTCAATCATCATCAATGGTATCAGAACTTGCACCCTTAGTGTTGTTTTTGCGCGGTGTTGTAAAACCGAGAGATACACTCATTATTGAAGAACCAGAAGCTCACCTACATCCCAGGGCGCAAACCAAAATTGCCATTACCCTTGCCCGTTTAGTTCGCGCTGGTGTGCGTGTGATTATAACAACCCATAGCGATTGGCTTCTTGAGCAGATTAGTAACTTGGTTCGTGAAGGAGAAGTGATGAAATTGGGTAAAAGTAAAACCGAACCGACGACTTGGTTGACCACAGAAGAAGTTGGGGCTTGGTTGTTCCACGCTGACAAACCAGTAGAAGAACTCAAGTTTGATCGTATTGAAGGTTATAACCCGCCAGATTTTTATGACGTTTCTTCAGGGTTGTATAACAGTGCTGTTGAATTCCAACAACAACTCCAAGAAGAGTAAAATAAAATTTCTTAGTTGTGATGTCCTGTTACACAAAAACATTAAAAGCAAAAGGAAGTAATTGGTGCAAGAAAGTGAGATTCTTAGCCTGATGTGTCAACTGGTAGGTGAAGAAAACCTTATTAGTTCCTGCAGTGGAGGAGGTTGTCGTGTTTACCTGACAGATATACCATCTGAACGTCTAATAGTAGATGTAGACAGACTATTTGATGCACAAGGACTTACAAGTAAACGGTGTGACAGGTTTGTTCTCTATTACAAACCTAAAGACGGCATTCTTATTGTTGTATTATAGTAAAATTCACAATTACCTTTACATTGGCGAGGTTAGGAAACCTCGCCAGCGCATGCGTGTGGGAATTGCTGTAATTGAACTCAAGAGTGGAGATTTTAAAGCACGGGAAGTTTTCAGCAGTTGCAAGCAAGTGCTGATTTTATCTCTGACTTAGTACCCAAAGAATATGCAACTACTTGTATCCCAATCTTGTTCCATGGCAAAGGAATTCCTAAAGTGCAAAATACTGATCTCAGACGAGCAGAAGTTCTCTTTCGTGGTGAGAAAACACCTATTCGTCGGAATAAATGTGGAACACGTGAAAATTTAGCAGATGTTCTACGACAAGCAAAAGTACTGCACTAATGCAAACCCCTAACTCCACAACCGATCATGTGAACGTTCCGCATCCCATTCAGTCGTGGGAACGAAATATCCTGTCTCCTCCGCATGCAGATGTTCTCGGATCACTTCCTCATTGAGTTCAATGCCTAAACCCGGCGTTTCTGGCACTGCAATATAGCCATCTTGAATAATCGGATTTGGCAATCCAGTTACCATTTCGTCCCACCACGGATTATCCACAGAGTGATTTTCCAACACCATAAAGTTTGATGTAGCCGCAGCGCAGTGAACGCTCGCCATTGCACAAACAGGCGTGCCTGCCATGTGCAGTGCCATTGCAATGCCGTGTTCTTCAGCAAGATCCCCAATCTTCTTCGTTTCCAAAATGCCACCCGATGTCGCAATATCGGGATGGCAGATCGCAATCGCCCGATTCTCGAACAACGGCATAAAATCTTCTTTGCAGTAAATATCCTCGCCCGTGCAAATAGGTGTTGCACACGAATTGGAAAGGCGAACATATTGGTCGGTATATTGCCACGGCACCATATCCTCTAACCACGCGAGGTTATACTCCTCCAATGCTCTTGCAAGACGAATACAATCCTCAATACCGATATGCCCGAAATGATCTACCGCGAGCGGCACCTCATAACCGATAATGTTCCGCACCGTTTCTACATATTCACACAATATACTGATGCCTTTTTCCGTCAGGCGAATGCCTGTGAACGGATGCATCAGATTGTTTGTGTCTAAATGTCCATCGGGTGCCGAGAGGGTGCCAGACGTACCACGAAGCAGTCCGACACCAATGTCCATCTTCAGAAACGTAAAACCTCTATCTATGCGTTCTTGAAGTTTATTGCCCATCGCTTCAGCGTCTTTGAGCGAAGGCGTATCGCTATAACATCGAATTTTGTCTCGAAATTTCCCGCCTGCAAGTTGATAACACGGCACACCGTAAGCTTTCCCCGCAAGGTCCATCAATGCCATCTCAATTCCACAGACTCCGCCACCTTGCCTTGCATGATGACCAAATTGTTTTATCTGCCGAAAGATTTTATCAACGTTACAAGGGTTCTCCCCCAAAATTCTGCTTTTGAGCATCAATGCATAAGTTGGACTCGCGCCATCGCGAACCTCCCCAAGTCCATGTATACCCTGATTTGTATCAAGTTTCAAGATAGGTCCACCCACTTGTGTTCGAACAATACGCATATCGTTGATTTTGAGTTCTGAGGGACAAGAAGCGGTATTCACATTTGATAGAATTTGTGATGTTTCCATCTGTATTTCCTTTTAGTAATAACGTGAGCTTGATAATTAGAATGAATATAGATGTCCGTTGGGTAGAACGAAGCGAAACCCAACAATTCAACCGTCTTGAGAGTCCTAAAGAGTTGGGTTTCACTTATTTTTTTGGAAATATCGACCTAAAATAGGTCAACAACCTCTCTTTAGGGTCTGTTTTTATTGTCCATTTCCGTTCTACCCCACCGAATGCCGTAGGCGCATTCGGTCGTTAGTAATACTATAGTTTGGACACTTTTTGTCTTGATGAAATTGAGTTTCATCTGTTTTGTCTGTGGGTGGGGTGTAGGTCGGGTAGAGCAACAGCGAAACCCGACAAATGCCAGACGTGTCGGGTTTCGCATTCGCTCTACCCGACCTACGAATACCTACGAATACCTAAGAACTCTAAAAATTGTCCAAACTATAGTTAGTAATAGGTTAAAGCAGTATCTAAAACGCCTAAATGGAGTGAAGCGCGTTGTTCAAGTGGCCAAACGGTCGGTGTTTCGGTGATGATGACATGCTTGCTGTGGAAATGTAATAGGTAGGGAGCTAAACCTTGCGTGCCCCATTCTGAGGCAACCTTGTAAACGCCTTGGGCGATGTCAGGCGCATCTTCACCCGAATCTTCGGTATCTATCGGACCTATGGATTTGACAGTGTTAGCGATTTCGGGACCGATATACTGTTCATCCTGTTTTCCTTCGTAGAGGTAGAATCCTGTTGTCTCATAGTCTTCATGAAAGTCTATCGCTAATGAAAATTGTGTTTGACCAAGTGCTTTTTTGACGATTGCCACCTCAGAAATTTTCTCGGTCTCAAAAGAACGGTTAATATCAACACCATCGCTATTCTCTCGTGTATCGTGGACATAACCATAAGGATTGACACACGGAATTACCACAAACGTAAACTTTTTCAGGAGTTCGGTATTATCGCGTTCTAAGAACTGTAGGACTGCTTCTATACCTGCGGGTTCATCGCCGTGTACGCCACCCGTGATTAGGATGTTCTTGGACGTGTTTGTTGATGATTCAAGACGAAGTAGATGTATTGGATAGTCGGAAACTTTACCGATTATTTTCATCGGTATTTCTATTTTGTTCAGACGATCAACTATCATACTATAATCGCGCAATATGAGAATCCTTTATTGAGGAGCAATCTGCAATAAAACCTATTCTTGTGTATTTCGCCACTCAGCGAAATCCTTTTCAATCTCTTCCGACCATTTCCGATCAATTTCGCCGGGGGTGTAGACGCTTTCTCGCAAACGTTGGTGTCCAAATCGGTCGCGAAGTTGAACCTCCTCACCTTGTTCAACGACCTGCTGTGCAAAGTGCGGTGGAATAAAGATTACCCCGCCACGTCTACCTAAAACCACATCTCCAGGTAAAACGGTCGCTTCAGCGATGCGGATAGGAATGTTAATACCGGTGAGTGTGACGTTTGCAATCCCAGTCGGGTCTACACCACGCACAAATGTAGCAAAATCTGACAATTCATAAATACCATCCAAATCTCTGATACCGCCGTCAATTACCATGCCTGTCCTTGTTTTCGCGTAGATAGAATTGCCGAGGTTATCACCAGCAAAAGTGCCTTCTTTAACTTTTCCAAAAAGGTCTACGACGATAACATCATCTTGGACAAGCGTATCAATCACCCATGAGTTTTGACCACCAACACGACCTTCTTTTTCACCTTGTGTTGAAACGGCATCGTTAAAGTCAGGACGGACCGGGATAAAAGCGCAAGTTACTGCCCTGCCAACGAGAACAAGGTCCGGATGCAGATTCATCCAATCGCCTGCAAACTGAAACCTATAACCATGACCGTTAAGCACACCCCACGCCTGCTCAATGCTGATTGCTTTCATCCGTTGAAGAATATCATCGGGAACGCGCGGGCGTCCATCAGGGAAGCGATCACCTTCCCATAAATGCGTCATTGCAAGGATGTTTTCTTTATTGATAAGTTGCACGTTTTGTCCCTTCCGCGAGTAGTATTAGCGTTAAAGTCCTGCGTTCTGCCACACCTGATTAAGTGATTCCGCGGTGGCTTTCGCAGCATCAGCGGGATCCATTGCATTCACCTCTTTACTGAACGGTTCCGGTGTTACGGGACCTTCATAACCGATGTTGGATAGGATTTGCATCAATTCGGTAAGTGGAATAACACCCGTTTCAGCAGGCAAACAACGGATGTTGTCAATCTGTTCATCTGGATCAATTCCTGCTGGCGCGTCATTGATATGGACATAAACAACGTCCGATGCGGAAAGTTTTCTAACATCGTCAACGGTAGAACGACAGGTGTACCAGTGCCACGTATCAAAGAGTAATCCAACGTTACCTGTCCCAACTGATGCAGCAAGTCCCAACATCGCGTCCATTGAATATGCAAAAAGGTGTTTTGCAGATTTCCGACTTGTCGCCGGTCCAATAAACTCAAGACCTATTGAATGACCGTGTGCCTTGAGAATTTCGGCAACAGAACGGAGTCGTTTGACTGAGAAATCCCAATTTTCCTGAAACGGCATATCGTTTGAAGCAGGTCCGACAACGGTAGTCGTACGAAAACACCCAAGTTCAGCAGCAAGTTCAGCACGGGCAGGTAATTGTGCTAATCCAGCATAATAATCAGCATCAGAGCCACGCCAATTAACACCGAATCCCCAACCGCCCATCGCGATGCCAGCGTCCGTCCACAAGTCTTTTACATATTGGGCAGAATGCTCCTCAGCAAGTTGACTCGCTTCACCGATATTTAGGTCAAGCCCTTCAAATCCGGCTTCTTTTGCTAATGCCAGACCCTCTTTCATATCTGCATGGATACCAATTGCACCCGTACTTAGATTTTTAAACATAATTTCTCCTTTTCTTTATTCTTTCTATTTTGTTGGAATATGTCTGCAAAATATAATGAAATCCATTACTATTCTTACATTTTGGGCATCGCGACGATTTCAAATTCACTAAAGGGAAAATGTAAGAGGCGCAATGAATTGCGCGACTACAAACGCCAAAAATCTAAAGAGAAATGTGTTGGTTTTTAGATTTTACTGTAATTATTGTTTTTCACCACGCAAAACTTTCGCAGCAACTGCCCATGGATAGTCAGTATCTTCAGCCTTGGCATCACGATAGGTAGGAATCCAGACCCAGCGTTCCTCACCTGAGCGGTTAGGATGACTTGAGTGAAGCGTCAGATCATGAAAAAAGACTGCGCCGCCTGCTTCCAACTCTGCTGTAACAGCAAGACTTTCATCAACAGCATCGGGACGCAAACGATTTCCAAACCCGTGCCCATCACTTGCATCGCCATCATGCACAATCGCGGATTTATGTGAACCCGGAAATAATTTGAGACATCCGTTTTCAACAGTAACATCATCAAGTGCAACCCAAATTGAATGTTTGTGTGCACCATGCCAATAGTGCCAATCTTGATGCCACGGACTCGCAAAGGTCATCGCTTCGCTCTTAAAAACGACCTTATCGCTCAGAAATTCAATATCAGGTGCAAGTATTTCCGCCAATACATCAAGAATTCGTTCATCGCCGACTGCTTCCTGAAAGACAGGACTTCGTGCCGCTAAACCAACATAAACACCGTGTCCAGCAACCGAACCCGTCTCTTTCTTAACTGCCTCCAGAATGTCAATACATTCCAATTTTAGCCGTTGCACCTCATCCCGCGTAAACAGATTAGGAACGATAGCAAACCCTGTCCGAGCAAAATCGTCGCATAGGGTTGACATTTCAACATTCATATTTATTCTACCTCAATGTGAACCTCGCGTCCCGTCTCACCACTTTTGAGCAAACCTTCCATCATCTGCTGAACGATCAGTCCGTGCCGAAGCGGTGCTTTGCACTGGACACCATCTAAGATACATTCAATGAAATGATCAGCAATCGCATCCCATGCTTCATTGTATTTACTCTTAGGCAAGGTTATATCTATATCTTCAAATTCGCCTTTTTTATCTGTTCTATATGCTTTCAAGGGGCTAAGTGTCGCACCAGCTTCCGTTCCGAACAGTTCTATCTGAAATTCGCCTGGTTGATGAGATGCCCAGAAACTTTCCACTTGTAATCCTATTCCGTTTTCAAAGGTAATAAATCCGCCAGCATAATCGTCAGAGTCATATTTCTCGTACGTCTCCTTCGGCGGTTTTGTACGGTTCCAATAGCCGAGTCCGCGCGGTCCAAACTTTGCACCCGCAGCACCAAGAACAGCAACAGGTTTCGGCATACCTATAATCCACCAGACAGAATCAAGCACATGCACCCCCATATCACGGAATGCGCCGCCACCTTTCTGTATGAAACCGAGATTCCATGCGGGGATTCCACTTCTGCGAACACTTCGCGCACGGGCATAATATAGTTCACCGAAATAGTTGTCACGAGCAAGATTACCAAGGTGTTGGCAGCTATGACCAAAACGAGTTGAAAGAGACATCATATTGACGACTCCTGCAGTCTCGGCTTCTTGGACTAACTTTTCCGCTGCTTCTTCGCAATCTGCCAGCGGCTTTGTTACCATGACATGCTTACCATTCCGCACTGCTTCTAACGCTATCGGCACATGCCACTGATTCGGTGTCCCAACAAACACTGCGTCAATATCCGACGCTTTGCACATCTCCTTGTAATCTGTGTAGCGTTTGACTTTACCCGGTAAATCTTTGGCAAAACCTTTCATGCGTTCTTCATCAAGATCGCAAAGCGCTACAACTTTTCCTCTTGCATTCCTTGAGAGTGCTGCCCCATTCGGTCTACCAATACCCATGCCGACAACAGCAACGCGGACCTGTTTTTTCTTAGATGCCATTATAATAGTGTCTCCAATTTTGATAGTTACGGCACACCAAATGCACTTATAGTATTCGGCGGCATGTGCCTCTATTTTAAAATGGTCTGCCAAATCTATTCAATATCGGACTGACTTCGTTTTTGACAGGTTTAATTGATTTCAGGTACGCCCAAATTGCCTTCAAGTCAGTATCACTCATTTGGGCATAATGCTTTGTTGTCAGCGTCTGCATCGGCGGAAAAATCTTTCGATTGTCTTTAGTGCCCTGATGATGTCCGGTACGTATAGCATCAATGAACATCTTCTCTGTCCATTCACCTAATCCTGTTTCTTTGTCTGGAGTCAAATTAGATGCAAAACTTGTTCCGAACGGACCTGAAAAAGCACTCAATTTAGGTGAAGTCAATAGAAAAATGCTCTGTCGCATCATGTTAAAATTATAACGCGGAGAAGATTCAGTTGCAGGATGTCCCGCGAGATACATGTCCATATTGTATTCAGCACCCGCACGTGGTGTATGGCAATATCCGCACGCAGCAACTGCATCAACAAGATATTTCCCGCGTTCCACCATATCATTCTGGCTTTCGACTGACTGGATACTTATCGCTATTATGACACCGATGAAAAGTATCGTTAAACCAAATATTAAAAGTTTTTGGCGCATTTCATTTCTCCTATAAAATTCAAATCTTGTGTAAATCTCACGTTAATTTAGCACTTTGTGCAAATAGATGCAATAGAAAAAGGCGCGGTTTAGACCGCGCCTAAAATTCGTAGTAGCTATAAAACGATCCTAAAAACTATAGGACAACTTCGCGTAGTAAAGTCCACCGTTGAAACCGAACGGTGCGGACCTCCGAGAATACGTGAACACACCAGGGGAGTCAACAATGACCTGTCCAGCACCATCCACTAATGTTCCACCGCGCGACTGTCCAATCTCGTTTTCATCAGGGACTTGATCCAACAGATTGTTCGCACCGATGGTCAGTGAAAGTCCTTCATTCAGTTGATAATTGCCTTGGATATCGGTAAGCCATTTACCACCGTAGGTTTGACGTGCTGGATCGTCACCGCTACCTTCCTGAACAGTATATTCGCCAAAGTAGCGTAACGCTCCACCGATAGTAAGATCGCCGACGATGTAATCTGCACTAAAGTTAATACGCGTGTTCGGCTGCCACTCTTCAATCATGGAACGTTCCTGTGATGGGAAGAGTGTATCTTCAAGACCGACAAGAATTTCGGGTGCTTCCACATCGCCGATCACTTCAGTATCCGCATAAGTCAACGCAACTTTCAGATTGAGAAGTGATTCGTTGTCGAAAGCGTGAAGATAACCGGCGGCAACATCAACCCCTTGTGTACGTGTTTGTGCGACGTTCGTGAAGACCTGCGCGCTGTTAGCACCTGCTTCAGCTAAACCTTCAACATTATCAGCACTAAAACTACCACTCAGCACAATACGGTCGTCAATCTGAATGAGGAATCCATCGACTGTGAACCATAATTTCTCTACTGGTTTCAGGACGACACCACCAGAGACGTTGAACGCTATCTCCTCTTTCAGTTCAGGAATACCGAGCGCACGTGCGGCGTCACTGTCATTGCGGAACGTACCAACTTCAAGCGGTATAAGTTCCTCTGTGTTACCGTCACCATCAAGGTCATCAGCATCTACTTTGAATTGTGTACTGATGTTATTGAAGTAGAGTTGTTGTAGTGAAGGTGCACGGAAACCGGTGCTACCAGCAGCGCGTACTGCAACCTGTTTTGTAAGGTCGTAACGTGCTGTTGCTTTTCCTGTAACGGTTGTTCCAAAGTCGCTATACTGTTCACCGCGCACGGCTGCGCCGACAAGAAGTCCACTCATATACGATTCAAAGTCAGCATAACCGGCAATGTTGGTTCGACTTTCGTCTGTCTCTCGGTTCGGACTGAACCCAGGAAAGACTTGGATACCTGCAACGGCACCATCAGCACCGAGTCCAGCGTTTATCCATGAAGCAGGTTCACCTGCATGGATACCGTAGCCTTCACGCCGGAATTCTATACCGCCTGCCAAATTGATGAGAGAGGATTGATATTCCAGCGGATAGGTAACGTCCAAATTAAACGCTGTCTGTGAGAGTTCAAATCCACCTGCATCAGCAGAGGTAGGACTTGCTGCGCCGTAAGACGCATTCATAGAATTGGAGATGAAAAAGTCAAACGTATTCAACCCATGATTGACACTGGCATCAACATTCAGGTCAGTCGCTTCGTGTGTCCACGCTGCACCAAATGCAAGAGAGACATCTTCAATACCCGTGTTAATTTCAGGCAGGAAACCGTCAGGATAAATATCAGTTACTGTTCGTTCTGCTTGGTTTGCCCTACGATAAAAACCAGCACTATTGTTCTGACGTGTGGAATACCCACCGAATGAATACAGTTCCATGCCACCAACAATCGGTAGACCGAAGTTGTAAAATCCGACTTTTTGTGTAGAATCGGCATCACCAATACGGAAGTTTTGACGATCAAATGTGTATTCACGTGAATCAAACCATACCGGTTTTTCTGTTACCGTTCCATCATCATTTTCAATTTCAAGCATGTGGTCAGCAGGTCTGCCCTGATCTTCTTCTACCCAATCATATTGACGTGTGCCTGTGAGACCCGCGCGGTTCGTGCGGTATCTGTCGCGCCATTCTGCTGTCAGGTTAATAAAACCAGATTCACCCACTTTCATACCGTAATTGGCGTTTCCGATCCATGTATCGCCATCACCTTCGTAGGTTTGTCCCCAATAAAAGTTGGCGTCGCCCGTATCAACATCGTCTTTCAGCACAATGTTGATTACACCGGCAATAGCATCAGAACCGTATTGTGCAGCGGCACCATCACGTAGTACCTCAATCCGTTTGATAGCGGAAGATGGTATCGCGTTGAAATCTGTGCCAGCGGTACCACGACCTACCGAAGTGTTGATGTGTAACAACGCACTTTTGTGACGACGTTTGCCGTTAACAAGCACCAATGTTTGGTCTGGTCCCAAACCTCGTAAAGTAGCAGGACGTAACGCATCCGTTCCATCACTAATTGAGGAACTTGAAAAGTTAAAGGATGGCACTAACATCTGTAGTATACGTCCAGTCTCAGATTGTCCTGTGAGACTAAGCTGTTCTCTCTCAACCACATCAATCGGCGCGGGTGCCTGCAATGCACGCCGTCCAATACTCCGTGTACCTACTACAACGACCGATTCTATAGTTTGGATAGGGGCAAGTACCACCGTTAATTCTTCCTGTCCTGCGGTAACATTAACCCGCCTATCAGCGAAACCGAGTGCCGTTATTTGCACTGCCTGCGCACCTGCCACATCACTAAACATGGCTGTGCCGTTATCATCTGTTGTCTGTTCTTCGCTACCAATCAGCACCTTTGCTGATGGAATTGCGCTCCCATCTTGGTCTTGAACGACCACTTTAAGAGCGTCTGCATTTGCTGTCAACGGTATTACTGAGACGATGCCGAATAAAATTGCGACAACATACCAAAAACACCTATTATTCTCTGAAATTAGCATACTTTTACTCCTTAGGTTTTAGTTTTAAATAGTATCTGTAATTTTATAGATTATGAAGTGGAACCACAAAAACCCCTGATGTTTATCTGTGTTTCCACTCAAAACACTATAATTATGACCTATTCTGTTGTAAAATGCAAATGAAATTGTTTTCTTATGATTTTCCCTCTATTTCATAGAAAAGAAAATTGCGATCCAAACGCATTGATTTTTTAACAATAAACTCAAATTTTATGCTAAACTTAAATGTGTTATTATCATCTTTGACAATTTTCCACAGACACTATTGTCTGTTCTGAATTTATTGCTGGTAGAAAGAGAACAACATGCTTGGCACAATGATGAACTATCCCTTAACACTCGCGCAGATTTTAGAGCATGCGCACTGTATCCATGGAGATAAGCAGGTTCACTCACTGTTGCCAAATGGAAGATTGCATACCTATAACTACGATACGTTATACCTTCGTGTCAAGCAATTAGCAAACGCTATCACCACATTGGGTGGACGACCAGGTGATAGAGTCGCAACTTTCGCATCTAACACGTATCAACACTTAGAACTCTGCTGTGCAGTTCCTTATGCTGGCGCAATCATTCACCCGCTCAATGTGCGGCTCGCACCAGCACAACTCGCAAAAATTGTGGCGGAAGCAGATGATAAACTCATTTTTGTTGATGGAGCTTGTGCCGAACAGTTTTCTCAACTACAACATAAGATTGACTGCAAGCATGTTATTTTTTTTAATATAGATACTAGACAGAATCAAAACCTCGGCAACCTTTCTATTGAATATGAACAGTTTCTTTCCGAAGCAGATGATGATTATACATCGGATATTCAGGACGAAAATTGGGCAATGGCATTATGCTACACAAGCGGAACAGATGGTGAACCGAAGGGAGTTCTCTACACACATCGTTCAATGTTTCTCCATACTTTAGCGGTTAATCAAGCAGATGTGTTCGGACTAACCGAATTGGATGTAGTCATGCCGCTTGTTCCGATGTTCCACGCTATGGGATGGGGATTACCTTATGCGTCAATGTTTGCCGGTGCGGATATTGTATTTGCTAATGCGAATCATGAGCGAATCGTTGACCTCATCGCTGAAACTGGTGTTACCGTTGCTGCCGGCGTACCGACAGTCTGGACGAAACTTCTTCCTGAATTGCGAGAAAGAAAACAAGACATATCTTCATTACAGCGACTGATTGTCGGTGGTGAACCGATGCCATCTACACTCATTGAGGTTTATGAGGAGGAACTTGGGGTTGAGGTGCGCCATGCATGGGGTATGACTGAAATGTCTCCAACAGGCACTTTCTCAACACTCCGTAGTGCAAATCAGCATTTGTCAGACACTGAAAAATGGAAAATTAAAGCGATGCAGGGTAGACCTATATCCGGAGTTCAGATCCGCCTCGCAAATGAAAACCGAACCGAACTCCCTTGGGACGGAATGACAATCGGAGAATTACAGGTAAAAAGTCCTTGGACAGCGCGCAGCTACTACAAAAATGAACCGACACCCGAACATTTCACTGCTGACGGATGGTTGCGAACAGGTGATCTTGCGACTATCGACGCTGAAGGTTACATGCAGATTGTTGACCGCGCGAAGGCAATAATCCGCAGTGGTGGGGAATCTATCTCGCCTGTCGCATTAGAGAATGTCCTGTTAAAACATCCATCCATAAAAGACGCAGCGGTTATCGGCATCTCAGATGAAAAGTGGGGTGAACGACCACTTGCTATTGTTGTCCTCTCACCACAGAAAACTGAAAATATCTCGGAGATACTAAAACAACATCTTGCCACTGGTTTTCCCAAATTCTGGATTCCTGACAAGTTTGTTGTTGTTGATGAAATACCGAAAACAGGTGTTGGCAAAACCGACAAGCATGCTATTATGGAATTGATCACAGCAAGCCAAAAAGGAGAATTGCTATGAAAATGAAAGCTGCTATCTATTCAGGTATTGAACAAATTGCGATCCAAGAGGTAGAACTTAACGAACCACCACCCGGTTTTGTCCTTGTTGATACGAAGCAGACAGGTATCTGCGGCAGTGATCTCCACAGCTACTTCGGACATTGGGGACAATCTCATGAACACGCCGCGGGTCATGAAACATGTGGGACAGTTACTGCGCTCGGCGATGGCGTAACAGGATTTGAGATTGGAGACAAGGTTGCAGTGGAATGTTTTTCTCACTGCGGCACATGCAAATATTGTGAAACAGGTCAATACAATCTTTGTTTCAATAGAGCCTGGATATCTCCGAATATGCACGGTGGATTTTCAGAATACACTGCAACACACCAGTCAGGTCTGTTCAAACTACCACAAGACATGACATTTGAACAAGGCGCACTTGTGGAACCGCTTGCTGTCTCGCATCGTGCTGTGGCGCGTTCAGGTGCGAATTCGCGTGACAGGATGGCAATTATAGGTGGCGGCACCATCGGTCAATTCTGTTTAGCAGATGCTGTTGCTGCGGGTGTGAAAGAGACGCTGATTACCGTCAAGTATCAACAACAAGCAGAACTCGCAAAATCCCTCGGTGCTGACCATATCGTCAACATTGGCGACACCGATGTGAGAGAATACGTCAACGACATTACTAATGGCATCGGTTTTGATGCTGTTATTGAAACGGTAGGTGGTGCAGAAAACTTCAACACTGCCACAACTATCGTTCGCAAACAGGGCACTGTCGTCCTCGTTGCTGGATACTACAAACCGCTTGAGGTAAACTTATCAACTATCGTCTGGTCGGAGGCTTCTATTACAGGTTCTAACTGCTACGGATACAGCGGTATGGAAACCGACTTTGAAGCGGCAATTGAACTGATAGACAGCGGAAAAGTGGATGCAACAAAGTTGGTGACACACTATTATCCGCTTGAAGATATTCAGGAAGCGTTCCGTGTTTCTGCCGATAAAACCTCTGGCGCTATCAAGGTACATGTCTGTCAGGAGTAATACAATTCATACGATTTGGAAGGAATTTTACTATGTCAAATACAAACCATAAATTAAGTCAAGAAGAGACGGATCAATTTCGGAAACAGGGATACCTCGGACCCTATACGCTCTGTAGTTCAGAAGATATGCTCAACATGCAGCCGGAAATTGAACATATACTCGAAACTGATGCACCTGACCACAAAAATAGGGTGCATAACCGCCATCTCGATTTTCCGATAATTCATGACCTCTCAACACATCCAACCATCGTTGAACGGATGGCATCGCTATACGGACCGGATCTACTGCTCTGGCGCACTAACTTCTTCGTCAAAGAACCCGGTGCAAAAGAGATTCCGTGGCATCAAGATTTCAACTATTGGCCCCTTGAACCGCCAATCATCATATCAGCGTGGATTGCTATTGATTCGGCAACGCTCGAAAATAGTTGTCTCCAAATTGTGCCGGGATCGCATCGCAAAGTCATCCCGCATGTAAAAGCCACTTCCGAGATGGCATTCAATCAGATGGGCGATCTTGATTTTATTGACACGTCCAATTTCGTCAATCTGGAGATGCAACCCGGTGAATTTGTGCTATTTAATGAACGCACACTACATCATTCAGAGGCAAACCGTTCAGACAAAAGACGTATCGGATTGGCTATTCGCGTCATTGTTCCGATTGTCAAAGTCTTTGATTGGGATTCGCCACAACACGAATTGATTGTAATTCACGGCAAAGACCCTGTCCAATTCAATAAAAGGAGTTAATATGAATCGTCAAATAACCTTAGTTGCCCGACCTGTCGGATACCCAAAAGAATCGGATTTCAAAGTGGTTGAAACCCCAATCCCTATACCAGAAGATGGACAAGTGCTACTAAAAACCATCTACTTATCAGTTGATCCTTATATGCGAGGGAGAATGAATCAAAGGCGTTCTTACGCACCCAACGTCCAATTCAATGAAGTTATGGTAGGTGGTGTAATCGCACAGGTTATTGAATCAAAATATACCGATTTTCAGGTCGGGGATATAGTCAACGCGAGTATCGGATGGCAGGAATACGGTATTGCTCAAGGCGAAGGATTGCGGAAAATTGATCCGTCAATCGCCCCAATATCAACGGGTGCGGGTATCCTCGGTATGCCGGGATTGACCGCATACTTCGGTTTACTTGAGGTTGGCAAACTTCAAGATAATGAGACAGTGTTCGTCTCTGGTGCTGCAGGCGCGGTCGGTTCAGTTGTCGGGCAGATTGCAAAAATCAAGGGGTGTCAGGTTGTTGGGTCAGCAGGGTCAGACGAAAAGATTACTTATATTGTTGACGAACTTGGATTTGATGCTGCATTCAACTACAAGAACGTCACAGATTACCACGCAAAGTTGGCAGAACTTTGCCCTGATGGTATTGACGTATATTTTGACAACGTTGGCGGCCGTATCACAGATGCTGTATTTCCCAATTTAAGAGTAAAGGGGCGCGTTGTGATATGCGGACAGATTTCACAATACAACTTGGAAAATCCTGAGACGGGCCCACGCTTTCTCTGGCATCTGATTACACAACGTGCGAGAATTGAAGGTTTTCTTGTATTTGATTATGCCGACAGACATGCGGAGGCGCTCGTTCAAATGGCAGAATGGCTCAAACAAGGCAAACTAAAATACCGAGAGACAATTGCTGCAGGCGGTATAGAAAACGCACCTGCAGCGTTTATTAGCATGCTCAAAGGTGGCAATATCGGAAAACAACTGGTCAAAATTGCCGATCTCAGTTGATAACCCTATTTGGAAAGATAACTTAACGTGCGTTCGATATAAGAAATTGGTTCATCACGTAAATTCAATTGAACCGAAGACAGCCCCAATGCGACACCCAAAACGTCCGCCTTTGCTCCAACGGAGTTTTCTATAGACATAGCACTCCGCTGGAGTGCGGAACATATCCGTCATCAAATATGCGATAGCGTGATATTATCGTGTCGGATTTCTCTAATCTATGTTGAACTCACGTTAACTTAATATCCCTTGCGCTTATCAATCACACTGAGAAGCGGTTTATCAACGAGAAATCGCTCCAAATTATCACAAAATAACGCAACAGTCCGATCCATCCGAATCGGTGAACCACCAGCGACGTGCGGTGTAATAATCACATTCTGCATATCCCATAACGGACTATCAGCAGGTAGTGGTTCTACAGGTGTAACATCCAACCCTGCCCCACCGATGCGTTCATCCTTTAGGGCGCGGATGAGTGCCTCCCCATCAACAATCTTGCCGCGTGTGACGTTGATAAGTAAGGCGTGTGACTGCATTTTTTGAAACACTGCATCGTCAAACATACCTTCTGTTTCTGGTGTCAAAGGGGCACAGATACACACGATGTCAGACTCAGCAAGCAGATCATCAAATTTATCCATCTTCCAGATTTCATGGACAAACGTTGGCGCGTCAATAGCCTCAGGGTCAACAGCGATCACCTGCATTTCAAACCCCTGTGCACGACGGGCAACTTCAATCCCTGTTCCGCCAAGACCGACAATCCCAAGTGTCCGTTCACCCAGTTCCCACGTCGCCAAACGGATTGACATTTTATTATCCCACGTCCGTTCCCGCGCCGAACGACCTACACCCCGAATCAGCCCAAGAATCAATGCCCACGCTTGATCCGCCAGATGTGTTCCGACAAACCCTTTCGCACTTGTCAAAATGACATCACTATCCACAAACTCTGGAAACAGAATGCCATCAACACCAGCTGCCCACACTTGTACCCACTTCAGTTGCTTTGCGTTTTCAAAAAGATCACGGTTAAATCCACCAAACACAATGTCGGTATCTACAATCTCGCGTTGCGCTTCTGCAGAATTCTTAGGTTTAACAATATTTATCGTGTCAGAAACTGCTTCTATCTGTTGCTGTTGTTCCGATGTTATATCCGAGTTAATCAAAATTTTCATTTGACATCTTCTCCATTTGTTGGTATGCTATACATAAAACAAACTACTTTATCCAAGCGTGTTTTTCTCAAAAAGGAGGAAAAACTTGATAAACTTGAATTTAAATCGTTTCTATTCCGTTTTACTTATCATATTTTCTATTAGTCTTTTACTCACTGCTGGCTTCATAACCGGTTGTGGTGACGAGGGTGATCCAGTTACAGATATGGTCAGCGGAGATGGTGATAAAACGACAGAACCTGAACCTACGGAACCTGTTGTTGATCCTCCAGTTGTTGAAGAACCTGAAGTCCCCGAAGAACCGAAGGTTTCCTTTAAGGATGATGTTATGCCTATCCTCGCTGAGAGTTGTGCTACAGCAAACTGTCACGTCGCAGGACATTTCACTAACCTTGATCTATCCACCTATGATACCTTCAAAAAGGGTGGAGATAGAGGCCCCGCTTTTGTTGCAGGTGATGGAAAGGGGAGCCTTGTTGTAAAACGCATTGACGGTTCTCAGCCACCCCAAATGCCGCCAAATGGACCTCCTCTAAACGGAGAACAGATCCAACTCTTTATTGATTGGATCAATGAAGGTGCTGAAAACAACTAAAGCCTATCCATAAACATATTTGCAGGGCAGGTCACCGCGCCTCCGCCCTGCAGGTTTTTATCCAGTAAGACTAACCCTCACATCTTTTCTAATTCTATCTTTTTATCATACCATCGCCTTATATTTGTGTCAAAGAAAATGTATTGGTTCTTGAGATTAACTGTAATATCAGAGACCCAACATACCCTCTGTAACAATCCCTATCATACATAAACACTATAATTGACCTTTTCTGCTAAATTCCCAAATAAAAGGTTACATATCCTTGGCATTCATTGAAGAAATCCATTTTATGCAACCTTTTTGTCTTCGGTACGCGTTATTAACTTACAAAGACATTTTTTATTTTGAGGAAACACATGATGACCAACGACTTTGTATTAATCCAGCGCACTTTAGATGGTGACCAGAAAGCGTTTACCGAACTCGTAAATAAATATCAGAAATGGGTACATTCCCTTGTATGGCGAAAGATTGGTGATTTTCACATTGCGGAAGAGATTACACAGGATATCTTCCTAAAAGCATACAAAAAGTTATCAACCTTGAAACCGCCTGAACATTTTCCGGGGTGGTTGTATGTCATTGCCTCGCGGCATTGTATTGCATGGCAACGAAAAAAGCAGCAACCAACTGAATCTCTGGACGCTATGCCCACAGCGGAACTTGAGGAATTGTGCTATACACGTTATGAGGTAGAACGCGAAAAAACAGTATCAATTCGACACCAGCGCGAAATTGTCAAACGTCTTCTCCAGAAACTCCCAGAAAGCGAGCGCACCGTCGTAACGATGCACTATTTGGCAGAAATGACCTGCGAACAGATCAGTCAATTCTTGGGCGTATCACCGAATACTATTAAAAGTCGGCTCCACCGCGCCCGCAAGCGATTGGAGAAACAAGAACATCTACTCCACGATGCCTCAGGCGTCTTCCAATTGCCACCAACCCTAACCGAAAACATTATGCGTGAAATCGCGCGTATCAAACCGGCATCTACTTCTGTAAGCAAGCCTTGGATACCGTGGGGACTCTCATTCGCATCGGTATTTTTGGTTATGTTGATGGTGGGAATGGGACCTCGGACTCTATCGCGTTTCCAGCAGCCCTACAGTTTGGCAGCGGCATCGGAGACGAAAATAGAATTGGTTGACACACCTATTGTCCGTGAATTAGAACGCAAATCCGACGCACTGACCCAAATTGGAAGATTGGATGGAATTGGTAGAAACGGTGAAACTGAATTCCAAGCGGCATCATTGCTTTTCGCAGCTGCGCAAGAGGAAAAGACCGATCTTCCAGCAGCAAAATCTGAATGGATTCAGACAAAGGGACCAGGAGGTCTTGGTGTTTCAGGCGCAAAACTCTTTCTTACGTCCGACCAAACCCTCTACGCGATTACAAGAACAGAACTTTATAAACTCACAGAGAAAACAGACGCGTGGACACTTGTCAGTTCCGGTGCTTATGAAGGGATTATGGCGGAACGCGACGACACCCTTTATCTCCTTACACCTTATGAAATCTTAGCCTCAATTGATGAAGGTAAGACATGGGACAACCTCGGCAGACGCCCAGAAGGGCATGCCGTTGCATTGGTTGTCACGGATACGGCGATGTACCTCGTCCTCACAACAGATGTCTTTCGTCTCCGTTTTGAGGATGTCGGTCATGCGTGGGAATTTATAGGAGATACCTTGCATGCCTTACAAGGCGACGACGTCCTGGAGGCGGTCAATCCCAAGACCCGTCCTAATCGTGATGCTGCAGACAATCCCAATTTTCGTCCCCAGTCCCCTCCCTTTATTAGTAACATGGTTTTCCGCATTTGGGATGCCCTCGCCATTGACAACACCTTGTTTATTGGAACAAGTAAAGGGATTTTCCGATTTACCGATGACTGGGAAAAACTACCGGTGCCGACATCACAAGGTATCAAATCGTTGGCAGCCGCCAAAGAAAGGCTTTATGTTGGGACGATGGTCGGACCGAGACCAATGGTCGGGCCGGGACCTATGAGAGGAGGGATACCTCGCGCAGCAGTTTTCTCTTCCACTGACCTTGGCGATACCTGGACCGATATTACGCCGAAGTCCCGCAAACATTCATTAAGAAGTACTGTTGAGGTCGTTACAGTCGGAGACACACTGATATTGTCTGGTTACGGTTTACGGTCTAAAGATGGCGGCAAAACATGGACGACTCCTGAAGAGGACCTTAGGATGATTAGTGTGTTTCCTGCTATTGCGTTAGACGAAAACACTTTATACGGCATCGGCCCTGGCGGAATAAATCGATCCACGGATGACGGTGTCACGTGGCATCCATTTACGACCGGAATAGTGAATTCCCATGTTCGAAATCTGATTAAGGGCAAAAACGTCCTATTAGCGCAAACACCTACAGACATGCTCAAATCCGCAGATGGTGGGGAGTCCTGGGAATCTGTTGACTTAATGAGTGCTGACGAAAAAGCTTTGCCTTTTCTCAAAAGAACACACGAAAGAGGTTTGCCTTTTCTCCAAAGAACACAATTGAAATTTGCAGCATCGAATGGTGTTCTTTATGCAAGCAATAGTCAACCTGATGGTGTCACACTCTTTCGTCTCTCTGCTGCTGGTGATGTATTCCTACCCGTTGAAGGTGTACCGCATTTTCCAATAGACACCTTACAAACGGAATTGGATAAAAAGTCAAAGATCGAAACTGAAAAAGCGGCAAAACAGTTTAAGATGGAATGGGATAAAAAACGTATGGAGGCAATAAAAAATAATCCTAATGTTGACATTGACAAAGCGATGAAACAGTTTATGGTGGAATGGATAGAAATGCGTATGAAAGCATTGAGGAATAATAACGAGGCGATAAGGGACAATATCAGGATCGATATAAACATCGATCCTGATACTGATCTTGACTCTATTCTTGACAAAGTAGTGAATCTTGACAAAGTAGTGAAGCAGCGGATGGCTATTGCCACACAAAAACAGATCGCTGAAGAACAGAGGACAAATGGAACGTTTACAGTTTCTGACGATACCGTCTTCATGGTATATAGGCATAAACTTTTCAGATGGCGGTTCGGCGAAACGGCGTGGCACGACACAGGTTTGGATTTGGAAGATCAAGAAGGCTTCACGCTTGCTGCTTCTGGGAACACCGTCTATGTCGGTAAACAGGAAGGAAAGCTTTTCTTGTCACAAAATAGTGGAGACACTTGGCGTGATGTCACTGCAAACTTACCATTTCCTGGATTTTTTAAGGAGATACTGTTCGCGGGTTCAACTGTCTATGTTTCAACGGATATAGGTGTCATGAGTTCACGCGATGGTGAAACATGGCACGATCTCACCGATGTTGATGGGAATGTAATTTTGATAGACTATATTGCAGTCGATGGCGAAACTGCTTACGGTGTGTGTGATAGCGGTATCTATCAAGCAGATAAGCAGACAAACACATGGAAACAGATTATCCCAGAAGTGCCACACATGGCAACTTCCCTCGCTATTGATAGCAATACATTCTACATCGGTACAAGACAGAACGGTGTGTACCGCTTTCAGCGCGCGAATCAGTAGGTTTACCCACTTTTCTGATACATCCTTCCAACTACTTTTTTATAGGCGAGGTTTCTAACCTCGCCTGTTCCTTTTTGACCAGTAAAACTTACAAAAAGAAACAATTTTCAGATATACTTAGATGTCGGTTTTTCTATTCCAGAATCGTGCAATTGTACCGCATAACTAAAAAGAAGTGCAATAAATTGCGCAACTACAAACGCAATGTTTTAATGAAAAACGATCAATATAGAAATGGCATTATTTTCCAAATTTGCGCTAATATCTCTGAAGGTATGCAAATTTTGCATAATTGACCGTGCAGAGTTTGTATACCGTGCAATATATGCACGGTAAAGAAATTCATAAAATCCCTTAACAGCGCATGTTTTGTAATTGGCACGGAAATTGCTAATATGTTTCCAACGAATATCCCGCGCACATGGGCGTGGGATAAACAGAAACAAAAGGAGGTCTCAGATGTATCGCGACATCCTTACGAACAAATGGTTTCTCGGTGGCGTTGGTTTCCTGATTGTGTTATCCGTTGCGTGTGTGTTGTGGTATCAACACGATATCGCAGATGAGAGAAAAGCCGCTGCCGATGCCGAAGAAATGCTACGCCAATCGGAAATAGCCAAAAAGGTCTCCGATGCAGATAGCGAAACAGAGCAGGCAACCAATGTTTCTGTGGAAAACACAACGCTAACCACAGAGAAACCTATAACAACAGAGATAAACAGTGAAGTGGTGGAAAATACCGAAGTTGAGGCACGCGTACAAGCTGATATTCAAACACCAGCGGAAAATGCCAAGGTAACAGATGTTCAAGTGTCACCATACGGGTTTGGGCCTTATCCAGAGATGCCTGAGGATTACCCGACAAAACATCTTGTCAAGTGGCCCGCTTCTTCTCGCGGAGCAGAACTTTTAAGCCGTGTGCTCATTAAGTTATGGACAGAGGGGGAGAGAGACTTTTATGGGGGAAGCACTAACAACGGAAGGGTCTATCCTCACTACTATAATACCGTCTATACCCGTTTTGGTGAATATCGTCGGTCAAATGGAGAAATTGTCCGATACGCCCAAGGCGGAATAGCGGGACCCCATGTTGATTTCAGTTCGTATGATCTCTTAAACCCACCCCCACATCTACGTGTTTTAGATATAGAAACTTCAGGGATTGATCCGTATCAGTTCCTAAATTTACCCTATCAAAAAGGAAAAAAACAATGAACAAGAAACTTTTTTATCTCCCGCTTTGCGTCATTTTTACTTTCGCTCTAATGGTTGTATATAATGGACATACTAAAAAAATGTGGAGTCAGTCCGACATAGATGCGAGTCCTTATGCAGAGGTCCATGGACATGCGGATTGGTATGCCCAAAGTGAAACAACAGATGTCCATGTCCATTGCCTCGGCTACGCGCATTCGAACCGCACAGGAAATTATACCTCCTTGCCACGGTAGCAGAGGTGGAAGATGAAGATTGGGGGCGTGACAACTACCCTTCCGATGATTACAAGCAGGGCAGTTTTGAAGGTGGATGTTACGTTTTAGCTGAAGTTACTTTCAACGCTTCGGACGATGACGTATTTCATACAGATGTTGTCTGGTCGGCGAGTGCGACTGTTGAAGATGAGACAGCAAACGGCATTGCCCGAGATTATGTGGATCATCAGTCTGAATAAGTGTTTCACAAGACAGACATATCGTTGATAAGATAGGCAGGTAACCAATGCGTTACCTGCCTATTTTATTGTGCTTCGTTGATTTAACCATATTCCCAAACTTTTTGTGTCCGTTCCCGCACTAAATCTTTTTAATATTCACTTGACATTTTTCGCAAATCTGCTATGCTATCGGATGAAATAACAATCTAAAACTGCGTTATTTTAGTGCATGTAGATACTGAACAGCTGAAAAGTGGAAAATATTCAAGATGCAAAACGAAAAAGGTCCGTCTATTGATCCAAAACACATAATTATTGTTGGGGACCATCCGATACTTTAAATAGTATAAGTAAACTACTTGAACAGTCCGGTTGCGAAGTTTCTATCGCCAGCAAGGACAGCGAGGAATTACATCAAATTATAAACGCAAATCCAGAGGCATATTTGTTGAGACCGGTGAATAATACTGATACCCGGTGGATGCTGAGCGCGCCTACGAGAATAGAAACAGAAAAGATTGGAGCTACACTTCAAACATCAAGGAATATCTTACGCGGGGATTATACGGAGATTATCGGTGAAAGTTCACAGATACTTAAAGTTCTCACCGAAATAGAGCAAGTGGCAAACACGAATGCAACAGTTTTAATTTATGGCGAAACAGGAACAGGTAAAGAGTTGATAGCGCGTGCATTGCACAAAAACAGCAACCGATCAGAAAAAGCGATGGTTGCAATCAATTGTGCTGCATTGCCAGAGAACCTGATAGAAAGTGAACTCTTTGGGCATGAGCGGGGTGCCTTTACCGATGCGAAATCGCAACGTATCGGTAGGTTTGAACAAGCACAAAATAGCACCCTATTCCTTGACGAAATCGGCGCGTTACCTTTGTCTCTCCAACCGAAGTTTTTACGAACACTTCAAGAACGCGAGATTGAACGAATCGGCGGCACGAAGTCGATTCCAATAAATTTCCGACTTGTGGCAGCTACCAACCGTAACCTTCAGAAAGATGTTGAAAATGGAACGTTTCGTGATGACCTCTACTATCGGTTGAAAGTGATCTACATTCACCTGCCGCCATTGCGGGAGCGAAAAAAAGATATTCATAGTTTGGCAAAACACTTTTTACTAAAATATAGTCAAGAACCCGAGCGACCAAAACACAAAATTGCACCGCAAACACTTGTCCTACTCCATAACTAAGCGTGGCCCGGGAATGTACGGGAACTTGAAAACGTCATGAGTCACGCTGTCCTTTTTGCCAAAGGAGAAGAGATTTTACCTAAACACCTACCTGCAGAAATTCGGACTTTTCAAGTACAAAATATTGACTTGCCAGAAGAAAAACAACCCCAAGAAGAACAAACACTCACACTCCCTATTGGAATACCGATGAAACAGGTAGAAGAAACGTTTATCTTGAAAACTTTAGACCAGATGGAAGGAAATCGCACAAAAACGGCAGGAATATTGCAAATTAGTCTGCGGACACTGCAAAATAAATTAAAAAGGTATTCTAAAAAAAGTAAGAAGAACAGGTAGAGATAGAACCTATCTTCCCTACCGTAAAAGGAATTTGCTTATGAAAGTCACAAATATAGAACGTGTCCTTGTTGATGTCCCCTTTACGCCGCGCCAACAAGAAATTACCACCCAAAGCGTCTCGACCGTTTACAACTGGTCACTCCTTGAGTTGTGCAAGGTCACAACTGATACCGGACATGTTGGATGGGGTGAAACCGTTATCCACTATACCTATTCACGTGTCAGCGACTCCAGTGTCGAACGTGTGCTTGGGCAAAGTCCCGCTGAGCACATGAACGACGACTCACTCGGTGCAGGGCTGCAGATGGCACTCTTTGATGTTGTCGGTAAAATCTTGGAGGTACCCGTTTATCAACTCCTCGGCACACAGTGTCGTGAGGCTGTGCCTATTTCATGGTGGAGCATTGATTCATCACCTGAAAATTGGGCAGCGGAAGCAGCTGATGCTGTAAAAAATGGGTATACCAGTTTCAAAAACAAACCGCGTCCATGGTGGGATATCGTCAAGCAGGTAGAGGCTGTTGCAGAAGTTGTGCCTGCTGACTTCAAACTTGATTTAGATCCGAACGGTTCCTTGCGCGATGCTGATACTGCTATTCCGATATTGCGGAAACTTGCGGCCCATCCGAACGTAGCAATTTTTGAATCGCCCATTCCGCAAGGGGATGTAGAGGGCAACAAACAGATTCGGCAGGCAATTGATTGTCCGATTGCGATGCACTTCGGGTCTCCACCCTATACCACATGCATTCGTGAGGATGTATGCAACGGTTTTGTCATCGGTGGCGGTAAATCTCGGACGATGTACGACGGATATCTTAGTGCAGCTGCTGATATGCCGTTCTGGCTACAAATCGTCGGCAATGGATTAACAACGACATGGGCTGCACATCTTGGAAGTGTGCTTACGCATGCAACCTGGCCCGCGATCACATGTCTCAATCTCTATAGTGAACATCTGCTTACGAAACCGATAGAAGTTTCAGAGGGCTGCCATACCGTTCCCGATGCACCCGGATTAGGGGTTGAAGTTGACGAAGCTGCTGTTGAGAAATTCCATGTCCCTGCTGAAAAATTAGATGCTGACGGTTATACCATTCACCCACATCCACGGATAATCAAAACAGCAGTCTATCCGGATGGAAGTTGTATCCACATGGTAGGCGATGGCTTGAGTTATTTCAACGCTGGAAACGGAGATGCTTACGTTGAAGGCGCGCGTCTTGAGTTGACTTTTGACGATGGCACAAAAGAATGGACAGAATTGTATGAAAAGGCACGGGAAACTCCTGTGCATGCGCATTGGTAACTGTGCTAAAGTATTCTTGAGGGAATACTTTTAATCCCGATTTAACTCCATTAGTAGAGTGTATCTCATAAATCACATGTATGTAAGGTCCGTGCCTTGTCTGAGAACGGAACAATGGATGGGTCCAGAGCCCCACCCTACGATTAAGATTAGGCTTTGTGAAGGTGACCATGTTTAAGAATTAATGAGATAGACCGAGTGTGTAAATATTTTGGCATTAACGATGTCACTTTTCTTGTAGGAGGGCTTTGTCCGCCCGATAAATTCAAATCAACGATACATCTTTGTCCTGCGCGCTTACAAAGCACGTCTACAGGTGGACGTATACTTATTCGTATATCTTAACGTGAGTTTGATAATTAGACCCAAATGTAGATGTCCGTTGGGTAGAGCGAAACCCAACAATTCAACCATCTTGACAGTCCTAAAGAATTGGGTTTCACTTATTTTTTCAGAAATGTAGACCTCAAATGGGTCAACAACCTCTCTTTAGAGGCTGTTTTTTATTGCCGCATTCGGTGTTGATTCCCTACGGGATTTATCAAACTCACGTTATCTCACAAAAAATATGAAAATATCTGAAATTCAAACTGCCTTATCTACATTAAACCTTGATGCTTGGTTGCTATACGATTTTCGCGGTATCAATCCAATTTCACAAAACGTAGCAGGTTTGGCCGGAGTAAACATTACCCGGCGTTGGTTCTGCCTTATTCCAGTACAGGGTGAACCAAAATGGCTAATTCATCGAATTGAAACATCAAACTTTACCGAAGTTCCGGGAACCGTATCGCTTTACGCAGGATGGCAAGAACTCAATGAAGAGATGAAATCTTTTCTCAATGATGTCAAATTGGTTGCAATGGAGTATTCACCCAACGCATCAATTCCCTACATTTCCCGTGTAGACGCTGGCACGTTAGAGTGGATTCACTCTTTTGGAATTGAGGTGCATTCTTCAGCGGAACTCGCGCAACATATTGAAGCACGTCTGAGCGAAGCACAGTACGAAGGGCATCAAAAATCTGCCAATTTAGTCCTCCAAGCAAAAGACTACGCCTTCGCTTGGATTGGCGCCCAACTTAAGGCAGGCAATACGATCACCGAATATGATGTTCAGCAACAGATTCTCAACCAGTTTGATGAAATGGAGTTGGTAACGGATCATCCACCTATTGTTGCTGTTAACGCTAACAGTGGCGATCCACATTATGCTCCTACTGAGACCCACACGGAACAAATTAAAGTCGGAGACTTTATCTTGATTGATTTATGGGCAAAGCAGAAAGACCCTGATGCTGTCTTTGCTGATACAACGTGGGTTGCTTATGCAGGAACAGCCGTCCCTGACAAGTATGTTGAAATATTTGAAATCGTGAAGGAAGCGCGGGATAGGGCAGTGGCGTTCATCCGTGAAAAATGGGTATCAAACGAACCGATTCCGGGATACGCAGTTGATGATTGCGTCCGTGGGTATATTACTGAAAAAGGGTATGGAGAATACTTTATCCACCGTACCGGACACAACATCGGCACAGTTATTCATGGAAACGGTGTGAATTTAGATAATCTGGAAACACAAGATGCGCGATTACTTATTCCCGGTATCTGTTTCTCAATAGAACCCGGTATATATCTCACCGATTTCGGCGTTCGGACTGAAATTGACGTCTACTTAGCCGGAGAAGGGAGAGATGGCGTAGTATTGACAACCGCGCCCGTTCAAAATCAGGTATTGCCTCTGCTGTAACTTTATAATTCCGTTTTTTCAAATCTCTTAAAATGTGCGCAAAGTATATCCGTGTGTTAAGGATCCACTGTTCCGCATACGCTGTAGCCAAAAGTGGCAGCGCAATTGTTAAACGCTGGGTATTAAGAAGCCACTGTTCCGCATACGCCGCGAAGTCTGTTTCAACGAGGCCCGTACAACCGAGTGTATAGATTACATAACGTTTGTCATCACGTCGTGCTTCCCGAACATCAAGCCCCGTTTTAAGGGACATGCGCCTGTTACTGTCAATTTCGAATACCCAGAAAAAGTAATCCTCGTTGTGTGCAAGATAACCGATCTCTACCTCAAGTCGATGAGGTGTCTCAGTTGGAATCGGGATCGCCTCCAAATCCCGCTTGACTAAAACTGGGTACAGCGCAGCGAAAAATATTTGCTCTAATCCGAGCGGTTGTTCTACATGGTTGAGGATTTCCAATAGAATTTGTTCGTCTTGTGGTTGGCGCAGTTCAAGACAACTTTTTGAAAACACTTCATCACGCAAGGCATGCATCTCGGGGGCAGCATTTTCAGCTAACGGTTTCAGCTCTTGCACTAATTTAAGAATACGACGACGTTTCGGCAAAACGCGCCACAATATCCAACGCGTCAAAGCTTGCCATGTCTCCTTTTCAATCAATAGTGACAAAAACGCTTTCACGGCAGTAAAAACCCGTTGTAAGATACTTTCAGATGCAAGGCCTCTTCGTTGGTTCGCCATAATTTTTTGACTTTTCTCCCAAAATGTGTTATATTAAGAAAAGAATGTATTTTAATAAACTCTTGTAGGAGGGGTTCCTAACCCCGATTGTTTTTTCTTTTGTAGGAGGGGTTTTCAACCCCGATTGTTTTTCTTTTGTAGGAGGGGTTCCTAACCCCGATTGTTTTTTCTTTTGTAGGAGGGGTTTTCAACCCCGATTGTTTTTTCTTTTGCCGGAGTGGTGAAATTGGTAGACGCACTGGACTCAAAATCCAGCGGGCCCTAGGTCCATGTCGGTTCGAGTCCGACCT
>JAGWBU010000020.1:63117-70444 GCA_021295735.1 Candidatus Poribacteria bacterium
ACTGAAAGTGCTATCAACGGTATGAATGCCTTAATGGCATTCCCCGTGCTACAAAATCTATGCTAATAGTGAACTATCCCGATTAAAAAGGTGTTTTTTATGTCAATTATCTTGTAGGTAGCAACTTGGGTTTTTATAGTAAAATCTAAAAATACCTGGACATTTTCTTAAGGTTAGCGGCGTTTGTAGTCGCGCAATTCACTGCGCCTCGGACATTTTTGGTGTGTTTGAAATCCACATAAGAACAAAACGTGAAATAATAATGGGTTTCACTATAACATCTACATCGCAACAATTTTACGCATCCGTTGTGCAAGATCAATTTGTGCTTCCCTATCTCCACCGACTTCATGAACTACGTAACCATCATAACCGACAGCGCGGAACGCTTCCATAACCGCTGCCCAATCTGTATCGCCATCTAACAGGTTCGTAAAACGATGTTGACCACGTGAGAAATCTTTGAAGTGTACGCGCTTGATCCGATGCCCAAGTTCACGGATCCAATGTTCAGGGTAACCATACGCCATCATGTTTGCTGTATCAAGATAAGTTCCGACCCAATCACTGCCAACTTCGTCCACAATCTCGCGCATCTCCTTCGGACTGAGCAGGAATTTATTCCACACGTTTTCCAAACCGATGGCTACGTTGTGCGCTTCCGCTGAAGGCGATAGGTCCTTTAGAATTCCGACGAGGTTATCCCATACCTGTTGGTAAGTGCCTTCAACAGAGAGTTGACCGGGATGTAATAAAATTCCACCAACCCCAAGCGCTCCTGCAACTTCTAAACCACGTGCCAGCGATTTCGCACCGTTCTTACGTTGTTCTGCATTAGGGCTGAGCAGGTTACCACGATTCGCGTATCCTGCGGTTATACTGGCGATCTCAATACCAGCGGCTTCACACTTTGCAGCAATCCCTTTGAGTTCAGTGTCACTCATATTAATGTCTGTGTCCTTGCCTTCACCAAAGGTCAGTTCAACCGCATCGTAGCCAGCATCTTGGCAGAGCGAGAGTGTATCATCAAGTGACATATTACCGAGAATTATTTGGGTAACGCCTATCTTCATTTTTTATTTTCTTTCTCCTTTTCGGTATAGAACTGTGTAGATGTCAACGCCTGTATGCACAGGTAACGCGTTTCAAGACATTGTGGACACCGAAGTTCAATATAATATACATCATTAAAAACAGCATCAATCCAGTCTGTAAGTCTATCTTGGGTTTCTCCTAAAAACTGTTCAAGTACTTCATATTCACGATTACAATCTGGACAGATTTGCAAGTCGCGTCCAATCTCAATACTGTCTAACCATCCCATGATTACCACGCAAAACCCGTATCCATTTTAGGTTGGAATCAACGCCTTATGCGCGTATGGCATTTGGCGGGTTTCCGTACCCTACAATACCACAACCATTGTAGGTCGGGGTCTCTGTGCCCCGACATGTTACTATCCTACCTATAAGGTATCCTTAACCGAAAATTGTAATACTGATTTGAGATAGCGACTTGGTAGCCGTGCCTTGACATGAACAGCATCTTCAGCATATTCTGTGCCTAACACCGTACCGTGCTTATATAGCATATCCAATGCTTTTCCTTCCGTATAAGGAATACTCAGATTGAGCGTGACACCGTGTGAAGCAAAACGTTGTGCTAACGTCTCCATCAACACTTCAATACCATCGCCACGTTGTGCCGATATAGGTATTGCCTCTGGATAACGGGCCTTAAGAATAGGCATCTGGTCTTCTTTTTCAAGTTGGTCTATTTTATTAAACGCCATGACCATCGGAATATCAGATGCATCCAATTCCTGAAGCACCGTATCTACCGCAGCAATTTGTGCTTCTGCTTCTGGATGGCTAATATCAACGACATGCAGCAACAGATCAGCCTCTGCAACCTCTTCCAACGTTGCTTTAAATGCAGCAACAAGTTGATGCGGTAGTTTCTTGATAAAACCGACGGTATCGCTCAATAGAATGTTCTGATTTTCTGGCAAACTCACCCGCCGCGTGGTTGAATCTAAGGTAGCAAAAAGTTTGTCTTCAGCTAAAACGTTTTCGCCTGTTAATGTATTGAAAAGTGTTGATTTCCCTGCGTTGGTATATCCTACGAGGGATACTTTGATTTTTTCTGAACGGTTTTGTCGTTGTACCTGTCGACGCTTTTCAACCGTTTCTAATGCTTTTTTGACTTGAGAAATTTGCCTGCGAACCCACCGACGGTCCATTTCAAGCTGCGTTTCACCGGGGCCCCGTAGCGCTCCACTACCGCTACCTCCACTGGTTGCAATCCGTGAAAGGTGTGTCCACATCCGTGTGAGTCGCGGGAGCGCATATTCCAATTGTGCTAAGGCAACTTGTAAACGCGCTTCACTGGTTAATGCGCGTCGCGCAAACACCTGCAGGATAAGCCCTGTTCTATCAACAGTTGCAATGTCAAGCACGTTTTCAATATTTCGCGTTTGCGCAGGTGATAACTCCTCGTCAAAGATAAGTGCATCCGCTTCGAGTTCCGCAACGACATCCTTAAGTTCTTCAACCTTACCTTCTCCAATAAAATAGGTCGGATTTGGCACATTGCGCTGCTGAACTGTTTCACATACGACTTCAATTCCTGCAGTTTCAGTCAATTGTCGGAGTTCTTGCAGCGATTCTTCCGTTTCGTGCATCGAACTATCTCGCAGTTTTACACCGACAAGAATTGCACGAGAAGGTGGATTTGGTGCTTGTGTATCATAAAGTTCTTGCATATCGCCCCTTTAGCAATTGTGGAATTTGACTATAGTATATACAGTTTATCAGATTAATATGCAGTTTTCAACCAAAACTTTGCTAATTACAGAGCCATTCAATTCTCCAGTAATTTCTTCCTTCTCCTTAAAGCCTCTTTCTGTAGGAGCGAGCTCCAGCTCGCGACCATTTCTAAATGATGAGAAATTTCAAAACTGAACGGCTCTGTGTTTATTAGGATTATGAGAATATACTGGACTCAATGTGTCTGATTATACTAAAATATAAGTACTAAGAGAATTAACGCTGTTATAATCTTCTTAAGGGAATATTCCATGATGCCTCACGATTATCGGGTTGAAACTGCTGATTATCAAGATTTTATGACCTCTTTACCAACGAAATCAGTTGACCTTATCTTAACCGATCCCCCATATTGTATAAGTAAAAAGACAGGGTTTAAGTCGGTGGTAAAAGGAGAAAAAAGGTTTGCTGTGAGTATGGACTTTGGACAATGGGATCAAACAGAAGTGAACCTTGAAAAAATGGCACAAACATTTTATGAAGCGTTACGACGTGGGGGAACTGCTATTGTTTGGTATGATATTTGGAAAATAGATAAGTTAAAAGAAGCGATGGAATTTGCTGGCTTTAAGATGATCCGGCTGATTATCTGGCAAAAAACAAACCCTGTACCGCTTAATATGAGGGCAACCTATCTGTCCAATAGTAGAGAAGTAGCAGTTACAGGAGTGAAAGTCGGCAAACCGACCTTCAATAGCGAATATGATTCTGGTGTTTATGAATATCCAATCCCGCGGCATAACGGAAACAGGGTGCACCCAACACAAAAACCTTTATCACTGTTTGAAGATTTGGTACGAAAACATAGTAACACAGGAGATCTGGTGGTAGACCCGTTTCTAGGTTCAGGCACTACAGGCGTTGCCGCTGTTAGAAACTCCCGAAAATTTGCTGGTTGTGATCTTGACGTTAACTATGTCCAAATCGCGCGTGAAAGAATAAAAAATGAGTGAAAACGAGCAGATTACCGATTAGACTAACACAAGGATCCATTTTTTGCAGGACTTACGCACAAACGGTAGGCGGGGAATGCCAAAAGGCATTCATACCCGGGGAACGCCTATAGGCGTTCATACCGTTGATTTCTTGATTTGGCGTTTTGTAAACGCGCTGAGAACACTGAATTCTGCTGAAAATTACATCATTTGAGTCATAATTATTGGAAAAACTGTGAAAATTGCGTAAGTCCTATTAGTTTTAAGAATTCTTAGTTGATGAGTGTTACTGAAAGTTTATATTGTAGGTTGGGTTGAACTGCAGGTGAAACCCAACATTTACAGTTTTAACGGAAGCTAATGAATTCATCAATTTTTAGAGGTTTTTCCTCAAGCAAAATATGGAAAATCCCACGCTGTTTTGTAGCAATATAAAGTTTGCCACTACTCACCGCTACAGATAGCACTTTATCAGGGATACTTGAAGAGATCTGATCCCACTTATTATTAGAATCTAAGCGATAAATACCCATATCCCCAACACCATATAAACTTAATCCGTCCACAGCGAGTTTATCTATGACGATATGTCTTCCAACATTATCGGTGAGCATACGCCAATATTCGCCCGTTTGCGAACATAAGACACCTTTATCTGTTGCCACATAAACTTTCATATTCGCAAGGACGATATCCTTAATATGGGTGAAGGTTGAGGGTAGACTCAACGTTATATCCCTCCAACTTTCTCCGCCATTGATGGATTGGAATAGTTTCCCATCTCGTTTGCCAACATAGACGGTTTGTGACGAAGCAGCTATCTTGAACCCAATATCCATTTCATTATCAGGGTGGTTGTTTGTATCAATCAAGCCGGTGTCCGTAAATACTAAACTGTCCGTATTCCATTTTAAAAGCCGTTTATCGTATGCTATGAAAAGTGTATTATTTTCAGTGAATTCTATATTCTGTTTGCCTCCAGAGAACAGCGTAGTGGACGATGATTTGACGTTTTTCCACAGTTCCCGAGATGAGACCCTTTGAATCATTGAAAACGTAGCTTCACCTATGCGTAAACGGAAAATGTCTAAATCCTCACCTTGCGGTGAAATTAGATAAAGAGATTCGCCAACAGTCACAAACTTGGAATCAGTAAGATGATGTACATAAGACCCTAACTGTCCAAGCTGTTCGGATATGAACTGCCCGTAATCAAAACGCACTGGCACCCATATTTTCTCGTTATTCATCGTTTCATAAATGTCGCTACCTGTATATACATAGAGTCGATTGTTAAATACAATCAACTCTTGGACATCTGTTCCTACAATTCCATTCATGAAAGAGTGCCACGTTGTGCCACTATCAACTGTGCGATGAATGCTAAACTTATCCAATTTGTAAAAAGTTTTCTCATCTATCGGTACAACTGTAGCATGTGCTGACAGTGTCAATGTTGTGTCAAATCCAAGGTTTGTCCACGTTTGTCCTGCATCTGTTGATTGGAAAGTTGGAATACCTAAAACGAATAACGTAGGACCTTTTGCTATAATACGAGTTGGGCTTGCAGGTGATGTGCCTATCATGAAATATTTATCTTTAGGCGTTATATCAGTCCATGTCCTGCCGAGATTCGTTGAGTGGGATATTTTACGAGTCCCTCTGTTCTTTGCATCGGAAAAGTCATTGATAAGAAAATCTTGCCCCGTTGCTACATAAAGGTTATTCTCATCAACTGCCAATGCATGGACTGTATTGGCAGTATCATCCACCACAGATAATCGTTCCAAATCACCTAAAATCAAGCGATAAAGCCCTTGGTTTGTGCCAATAAACACAGCATCACCCATCGCGGCGATTGCTGTTATCTTTTTATCTGTCAAGCTATCATTAAGTGGAGTCCACTTTCTACCAGCATCGGTAGACCGAAATACCCCTTTATCCTGTGTGGCAATATACATGATAAAATTTGTGCGTGATTTTCGTTTGAATGTTTTATCCATTATGACCAATCCAATAGGTTCTCCAATTGGACGGGAAGAAAATACTTGCCATGAGATTCCATCATTAGTTGACGTGTATATATTATCGCTACCAACAACATATAGCGCATTTTGATATTCAGCGATTGGTGCCCCGATGATACTTGTAGGTATACTTGCGCTGATATTTCTCCATGATGCCGTGCCTCTGCTTAGTTTGTAAACACCAGTCCATGAAAATGCATAGAGATTACCATTTGAAGTAGCAAAGATATTATAGACAGGATCTCCTTGTGGTGTATTTGTCTGTTTCCATACTGATGATAAATGCGTAACATTTTCATGTGCATTATTAACAAAGACCGCTTCAGATACCTGTGATTCATCACCATCAATATTACCATCAATAATATTCTTCCCCATTTGATTGCGCAAAGCAGGTTTAGAGACAATATCGAGGTGTATAGGAGATTCAACAATTTCAATCGTTGGTTCTGATTGGGCATTAAAGTCATACGGTTTTTGAATAAGACCACGTCGTTGACTCATCGCACCCAGCAATAATATAACCAAAACCGCAGCAGTGCCAAAAGCCATCCACGGTAGTAATGGTTTTGCTACCTGTGGTGTCGGTTTTATGTCTGAAATCTGCTTCATGATGCTCTCGGTTAGATCTGTAGATAGCTGTAAACCGCCAAATGCTTCAGAAATCAAGAGATGTTCTTCCGCTTCTAATCGGTTTCTTGCCCGATGCAGTCTACTTTTGATGGTGTTGGCGGATACACCTAAGAAATTACCTATATCCTTTACGGACATCTCACTGAGATAATAGAGGATAATGACAGTACGTTCACTCTCCGGCAATTTTTCCAATAGTTTCTTGACGACTTCGCGGTAATGTTCTCTAATTTCTGTCATACGTTGTTCTGATTGGTATTGTGTATGATAGGTTCTATTTCTTTCTTCAATCGGGATATCTTCCAAGAACGGCGTCGCGTCTTTATTTCTTTGTAGCCAATTGAAGCACAGTCGATTCACAATCACATAAACCCATCCATCAAACAGTTTTGGATTCTTTAGTTTGGACAGGTTTTTGTATACCTGGATGAAGGTATCTTGTGTTATCTCTTCGGCGATATGGTAGTCTCCAATCTTCCGCCAAGCGAGGGCGTGGATTCTCTTCTGATACTTATGTACTAATAGGCTAAATGCCTCCTCTTCACCAGTCAAAATCCTGTGTATCAGTTGGACAATGTTATTTTCCATATTGCTACCTCGTTATTATCCTCGGGCATGTAGGACCCGATACGGGAGTACTTTTACTCCATATCCTGCGGCTTATAATATTCTCGTTCAAACTCAAAAAAATCATCGGGAAAATCAACATTAAATTCCACCTCAACCACTTTATCTGTTATCGTTTCCATTACCCTACCATCCCAGAAAAAAGTATTCCCTACAGCAACCTGCGGAAACCAGATATCCCTATACTTGACGAACTGTTTATATAGTAGATCCTAAAAATAAGTTTACATTTTCTGAGATTTATGTTAGCGTTTATGATTATGGCATATTCAACAGA
>JAGWBU010000021.1:0-6342 GCA_021295735.1 Candidatus Poribacteria bacterium
CTGCGACCGGTCATCGCGCTGTCCATAAACGCCGCGCCGAAGTCTAAATTCAGTAAAGGTTGCCTCTTCCACTTGACCAGCTTGGAACCGATCGAGTTGTATCTCATAAATTTCAATTTCGCGGGCAACATCAGCAGGGATTGCCGATGCCTCGTAAGCTCCCGCGTATTCAATAGCCATTCTATACTCCTTATAACCTCATTTTATACAAATCAACGCCAGGTGCGCCAAATCAACGGTATGAATGCCTGCAGGCATTCCCCGTATGGCACACTTGTCGGGGCATTAATCAATGTTCGATAACTTTATTTGGATAAAACTTGCCAGACAACAGTGATGCAGAGTTGCGTGCCGTTAGAAATCTTTTATTAAATAAAGTAGTATACTCTAAAAAGGAATTAAAATCAAGCGCAATTTTTGAATTTAAGTTTTTGAGGCATCTCCCCAATCCGGAATTTGGAGTAGTTCACCATCTTTAAGGGCTGATTCATGTGCTACGAGTCCCGGTGCACAGTACCGAACTGCTTCCCAAACATTGACGCGTGGTAACCGCTGCTGGTTGACTGAATCCACAAATTCATGCACCAAATAAGCGTGCGAACCACCGTGCCCACCTAAATTCTCTGCAAGTGCGTCAGGAAGATGTTCATGCATCTGGGTGGGTTGGACGTTCTCCGTTCTGTGCTTCTCTGCCCACACACTACCTGCAAGACTCTGCTCGTAACTCCCTTCTGTTCCATAGATACCACTGACGCGTTCAGATCCGGGGTGTCCAATCCGTCGGAACTCACAGATTTGCATTGTCGAACCGTTGCTCATTGTGAAAAGTCCTACTTCGTTAGAGAACGGATTCTTGTGAATTGTATCTTCCCGAAACCAATCGTCGTTTGGGTAGATATATCCTTGTGCGGAAACTGATGTTGCGTGCGCCTTCATTACGGAAATAGGAAAACAGGTTGAATGGGTTGGATAGTACATCGGGATTCCACCGCTTTTGTCTATGCTCCACTGATCACCCCACCGATTTTTTGCTACATCGTAAAGACCGTGGCTAATGTCATGAAAATACTCAGCGCGACAGTGAACAAACTCACCAAACGCACCTTCTGCCGCTTTCTGACGGCAAAAGGCTGCCTCTGGACGAAAATAACTTGTCTCGCCGTTCATGTAGATCATTCCAGTCTTTTCAACGGTTCTGACCAACTGCTCACATTCATCCAATGACACAGCTGCAGGCACAGCAGTGTAGACATGCTTTCCTGCTTCCATCGCTTGAATAGCCTGTGGCGCGTGCATCCAGTGTTGCGTGATGATGACAAGCGCATCCAAATCCGATTTACAGATTTCGTCAAGACTTGAATACGTCTCGGTAATCTCAAAGTCTTTTGCCCATTTAGACAATCGATCCGAACGTAAATCGCATAAAGCAAGCCGATGGACGTCTGGATGTGCTTTATAGGATTGGATAAATGAGGGACCGAACATCCCTAAACCAACCATTCCGACACTGATACTCATCTGATTATTCCTCGTTCACAAACCTTGTAGATTAGATTTATACCAATTCCATTTACTTAGAAGCGTTTTGAAAGTTAATTGCTCTCGGATTTTGGGTGCTAAAAAAATGCACCTACAAAAGAGTGGCGTGAGTCTTAAGTGGTGCAAAAATAGCATGTATCATGATTGCTGTCAAGTGAATTTCAGATATTTGTTGACAAAACCACAACTAACCATATAGAATCGTATTATTATAGTCTATTTTCACCTATTGGAAGGAATTCAAAAAATGGCATTAAAAGTTGGCGTAGTCGGCATGAGTGGAATTGGGAATAATCATGCTAATTGCCACGCAAATAATGATTTAGCAGAACTTGTTGCAGTATGCGATATTATGAAAGAGCGCGCGGACAGCGCAGCAGAACGTCTCGGTGTGAAAGCCTATTACAGTTTGGCAGACATGATTGATGGCGAACCGGACCTTGACATCGTTGATGTTACTACTGGCGGAAATGAGAACGGTAGTTGGCACTATGAACCGACAATGGAAGCACTTGAGAACGGAAAACACGTTCTCGTCGAAAAACCGATCTCTAACGATATAGGACAGGCACGTGAGATGGTGGCAAAAGCAACGGAAATGGATCTCTACCTCGGATGCAATCTGAACCATTACTTCACACCGCCTGCTGAACAAGCAAAGAAATATATTGACAATGGACAGATTGGGGAGATGGTCTACGTCCTTCATAAAATGGGGTTTGCTGGTGGGGAATTCAACTACAGTTATTCAAAAGCCCCGCGTTCCGACGGTTTCCCCTATTTTCACGTGAAAGCGTTTCTTTCACATCCGTTCAGTGTGATGCGTCATTTCTGCGGGGATGTGACACATGTGCAAGCTTTTATGGAACGCCCACATTTTCGGCGCCGTGAAGGCGATCTAATGGTTTCTATTAATAGCATTCACCTCCGTTTTGAAAACGGTTGTATCGGCTATCTACTAAGCCAACGCGGAGATGCTACGTTTGGACTCGGCGGGTGGTGGAGCGTTGAACTTGCTGGCACACGCGGCACATTCTGTATTGAAAACTGTATCGAAAAGATTACTTTCTGGCCCTCCCCCGGGGCACCTGAAGGAGGAGAAACAGTCGTGACCGAATCAGGCATCAGCGACTTTGGGCAGACCTTTCCGTTAAGGATTCATGCGTTTTTAGAAGACATCACAAATGGCGTGCCGAAAGAGAAGATACGCGCTTCAGGCAGAGATGCGCTCGCTGCACTTGAATACACATGGGCGGCGATGGAATCTTATGAACAGGGTGGTATTTTGGTACGTCCGCATCCCCTTCCCACGATGAGCGGACTGTAAAGTAAACAATCGAAACAGAAACTACGGGCCTTATAGTGAAACCCATAATTATTTTTATGTTTTGTTCTTATATGAATTTCAAACATAGCATGAATGTCCGAGGCGCAATGAATTGCGCTTGGTGAATGCGCGTCCGGCATTCACATTAAACGCTGCTAACCTAAAGAAAATGTAAAGGTATTTTTAGATTTTACTAGTGGAGTGTCTACCGAAATTTTGCGGGTAAAGGTCGCGATTCGGAGATCGCTCCTACAGAACACTAGAGCATCTCATAAATCATTTGTAGGGCGAGGTCCCTGTGCCTCGCCATCTCTCTCATAAGTGTAAACAATGGGCGGGCACAGGGACCCGCCCCTACGATGAATGTAGAACCTGTGTAAGGAAATAAAAATTCGTCCTCACGGCTTTACATAAAAGGAGAAAAAACATTTGAAATTAGGAGCAAATTCGGTGCTGTTTGGCGGTTACAATATGGAAACCGCCTTTAAGCATATCGCCATGGCTGGCTATGATGGCATTGAGCTTTCTGCAATTGATGGGATGAGTCAGCATCTTGTCCTCACAAACTGGCAGGAACTCGCTGATGACATTAAACGCCTATCAAAAGAATATGACCTTGAGTTGTTAGCAATGGAACAACCCTCACGCGATCCTGAAAGGATGGAATTGGCATTTCAAGCGGCTGCTGAGATAGGTATCCCAATTGTTAACTGTGGCCCCGGTGGTTCGTCAGACGATGAATCTGCGTGGTCCGGGGTTATTGATTCTCTGGGCAGTCTCTCTGAACGGGCAGAACACTACGGTGTGACGCTATGTGTCAAAGCACATGTCGGTGCAAGCATCTATAATACGCCTACAACTCTCCGCGTTATGGAAGAGATTTCATCGCCCGCATTTGGTATTGATATGGATCCATCACATATTCATCGCGCAGGTGAAAATCCTGTGGAAGCGATTGCTGCTGTTGTTTCACGCGTGAAACACGTGCATATCCGAGATTGCAAAGGTACGCAACGCGGCCCTGGCAATCCCGAGTTGCAAGCGAATGGACGTGGAGACATTGACCTTGTCGGTTACATCCGTGTCCTACATGAAAATGGTTATACGGGCCCCCTGAACCTTGAAGTTATTGGGGCTAAAGAATATAGCATGGAGCAGTGTTGCACAATTGCTGCAGAATCGCGTGGACACATGCAAGCGTGTTTGCAAGCGTGTGGTGCGCGTTAATTCCTAAATCTGGTAGGCGGGTTAATAACCTGCCTACTACTAAACTTTAGCTTTATGAGGAACCCACCATGAAACAGAATTCACTTATACTCCCAATAGTAGGTGGAGGCGTTGCCTTTCTCTGCTTCTTTTTTCCATGGATTGCATTTGACATGTCATCTCTTGATTTAGACTTAGTAATCTCCCAATTGGAGGGATCCATAACAATTGCAGGCTTCAGGATGGCAATAAGCGGTGGAAATCTGTTCACCAGCATTGCCTTTCTCGCCACATTGACAATTCTTGGTGTGTGCATTTATATGTTGAACCAAAAAACGCCTTGGAAAGCCAGAAGCCCAGTGCTAATTAGCAGTGGAATAGGATTATTATTTATGGTTTTCACATTAATCCAATTTTTCCCAGGAGCTAATCCTGACTTGCGTATGGTGTCCGACATGTTAAAATCTACTGACTTCAAAATAGATATGAGTAAACTAATCAGTCCGCAATTCGGCGGATTTGGTGTGGCGATTGGATTTATTGTAGCGCTTATCGGAGCATGGAACATTCCAAAATCTGATACTTCTATGAAAAATAACGAGCAAGAGGTTACCGCATAGAAAAACAATTCAGCGGATATGTGGCGGGAATATAGCCTTCTGATTTGTCAGCGGATTATGTTCCTGTCTATTGCAATCAATTGATATTCAAAAGAAAATGAAACGTTATTCACGATTTCTTATGTTAACAGGCGGGATTTTGACAACGTTCTGCTTTTTTATACCATGGATGAAATTGAACTTACCATCCGAAACTGGTATGTTGTTAGTCCCCAAAAAAATGGGTATTCGGACAGTAACAGGAGACGCAAACGTTGCCACTTTTGCCTTCATTGCCGCATTGGTAATTCTTGGTATATCCATTCACTATATGTTGACCCAGAAGATACCATGGAAATTCAGAACCGCTACTCAAATTAGTTGTATTATTGGGGTCTTATGTATTCTCTTTACACTCATGCAATTTGTTCAATGGTATAGACCTTACACGAGCATAGTTATTGGTACATACTTAGCTAAAAATCCACAGGCAGAATTTGATCTATATAAAATACATAGGATTCAATTAGGTGGATATGGGGCAGTTATTGGGTTCATTCTTGCTTATATCGGGGCATGCAACATCCCAAATCGGACTTAATTTAGCAGTGAAGAAGACGAAAACACGGATTCTCAAGGAGATGAAGAATGAAACAGCATTCAATTTTAATAACATTTATAGGTGGAATTTTGGCGTTGTGTTGTTTTGCGCTGCCATGGGTTACATTTACACAGGGCGGCTATAAAAAAAGCTGGGAAACCGACGTGAGAACTGAAAAAATAGGGAGTGCCACTGCCAGATTCAGCAGACCTGTCACAGAACAGGGAACAATAATAAAGGGTGCTCCCAGTACTCATCACAGTTATTTAGGTTTTAAAATTGCTACAAAAGGAAATTTAATCACGCTTGTCTTCGCTACAACCATTGTCACCGTCGGTTGCAGTGTCTATATGCTGATTCAACGAACACCGGGGAAATCTAAACTACTTGTTCTCATCAGCAGCGGGTTTGGATTCGGCTGTCTTCTACTTACATTTTTACTGGTCATGGTAATAAGTGGCATCGGGCTTCGTAGCGTTGGGAACACAACTTACACTGTAAATGGAAATATCCAATTTGGTGGGTTTGGGACAGTGGTTGGGTTTGTTATTGCATTTATCGGCGCATGGAACATTCCTAAACCAAACGCTTCCATAGAGAACAATGTATAGATACTTCGTCAAGAGGAATGTATTCTTTATAAACGAAATCAAACATAACCCTTTTTTGTAAGAGCGGTTCCAGATCGCGACCACTAAATCACAAATTTGGGTAGACGTAACGTTACTGTGTCTGAATGCGGAAATGATATGCAACAGCATTCGCGGTTAATCACGCTAATTGTCGGTGCCGCTATTTATATGTTAAACCGACAAACTCCGTGGAAATCTATACCGACCTTGGTAGTCCTCATTAGCAGTAGCATTGGACTCATCTGCTTTTTTATCTTATTTTTTAGTGGAAGTCTTGCCATTGGTTCTGGCGGGTGTGTAAAGTTTTTGTAGAAATCCGCACAACTCCTATTGTAGGGGCGGGTCTCCGGTGAATGCCAAAAGGCATTCGGACCGTTGATTTGGTGCCTGCCCGTTGCATGGCACGTCCTGCGCAGTGGCGGGGCACCAAATCAACGG
>JAGWBU010000021.1:6553-88453 GCA_021295735.1 Candidatus Poribacteria bacterium
AGGGACCCCGCTCTACAGTGGAAAACGCCGCGTAATCATTGCAAATTGAACCTATGTAACCAAATATTTACACACCCGTTCTGGCAATAGGGTTGACAATACTCAATATGGTGCATCTCTGACTGCAATAGGATAACTCTTGCTATGGTCGGATTATTGTGTTTTCCGCAAACTGAAAAGAGTTCTGAATCTGACGATGGACAGGAAAGCGATACGAATCCTTGAACCAAATCGATAATTTCGTGGTAAGCAGACATGAACTAAATATACGGTTGATCTTTTACATTCACTAATACCAACCGTATATTCATTGTTACGCTCGGAATTTGTAAAACTGCTAAAGGCGGATTTCTGACAACGGGATACCGCGATTAAACATTTTCGCTGGTGGGAGCGTCTCCTCAACTTCCGTCAATCCACACAACCAATTCCACGTCAATTGCCCCCTATACCGATCTCGATAAGATTCCACTTCCGTTACATACGGATGTCTTCCTTTATGTTGGTAAGGTGGAATTTCATCGGAATCGCGCACCCAATCCCGTTTTGGCATAGCGGTACGGAAATATGAAAACTTTATCATGCCGCGTCTGTCGGCATTGAGTTTTGGACCCGCCTTATGCCAAATACCGTAGCGTGTCATCGCAACGGTGCCAGCAGGCACAGTGAGCGATAGTTGTCCCAAAATATCACCGTAATGTGCAATTGCTTCCCTATCAACAAGGCGAAAGTGTGACCCCGGCAAAATCATCGTGGGACCATCCTCAATTTTTACCTCTTTCGGATAATAGTAGCACTGAAGATGTGTGATACCGTATCCGTATTCGGTGAGTCCGTCTGAGTGCCATGTTTGTCCACGGTGTGGTGCTTCAAACAGATGATGATGTGCATTTGTCGGCACAATGAAATTCGCACCTAACAGCGAACGTACAACGCCAGCAACCTCCGGATGGAGAAGGACGTTTCGGCGAAATTCATCCGTTTGGACAAAATCGCCCATACCTCCTCTACCAACTGATTTACATTCCCGATTGTAATCCGCATCGATTATGTTTTCTAATGTGATATATCCGTTGTGGATAAACTGCATGACTTGGTCATCATTTAGTGTTGGTTCTACGTTAAACATTTGTGTTATTCCTTATACGATTTTTTCTAAAATGAATTCAAAGCTGAGATACGCGTTTTTAACATCCGAAAAGTTGTAGAGTTCGGGGCGCGGAAATTGCACAATTCGCCATCCATCACGAACTGCATCAAGCACAGAGGCATAGGGCGGATCTTGTGATGGTAACGCTGGGTCGTCCGGTGCTGTTGGGTCATATAATGCCCAAGCACCAAGTGGTGAACGCAGATTAGTTGATTTGGAATAGAGATAGAGGACAAGCTGTTTTTCTGAACTCAACGCAGCTTTTACAGTGGACAAATCTTCAGCTGTCAGTTCACCCGCGTTGAGTTTTTTTGTGCAATTGTCAAGCCATTCTTTTATTGCTGATTTCACGCAAAGGTCTCCCTTCAATTAAGTTTTTGCATTATAGCATTAAAACAAAAAATATGGTATGATAGTTATTGAAGTGATTTGACATTATGCAAACTGGCGAAACGATAAAACTGAGGAATGCTAATTATGGCTAAAACACCGAGCAATAAGCGAAAGAAACGCACCAACAACAAAAGGAAAATCACCAAGAGTCCAGATGCTTACAACAAGCAAGGGTTTGCCAAAGCTAGTCGTCAAGAACATCATGGAGCGATTAAGGATTTCAACGCTGCGATCCAGCTTAAACCAGACTATGTTGAGGCATACTACAATCGCGGTATATCAAAGAATGCGTTAGGTGAATATGAAGAGGCTATTGAAGATTTTGATGAAGCAATCAAACATAATCCCGAATACGTTGACGCCTATGTTAAGCGTGGATTTGCACTGAGTTTCATCGGTGAGGAGGAAGCTTCCATTGCAGATTGTGACACCGCAATCAATCAAAAGCCGGACTTTGCTGAAGCTTATTGGGTCCGCGGCTTGGCAAAAGGGGATTTAGAACTATATAACGAAGCTCTTGCTGATTTTGACGAAGCAATTCGCCTGCAGCCCAACAGCAGTGACGCATTCTATTATCGAGCGTGCCTAAAAGAAGAACTTGAGGAATATGAAGATGCCATTGCCGACTACGATGAGGCAATACGTTTAGACCCTACTAATAGTGATGCCCGTGAGAATTGTCAAGTATTAAAGGAGATGTTGATGGAGGACGAATCGCCTGATTTCCCAGGTTTGATCTTTATACCGAATCCTGAAAGTGAAGATATGTTGCCAGACGATTCAAATTTCGTCATTCCTATAATGCCCGATGTTTTTGAGAATTATTTTGACAAATCTGATGAAGATATTGAAGAATACGAAACCGCCATTAAATCCGCTGATGAAGCAATACGTCTGGATCCTGAGAATATCAAAGCATACTATGATCGGGGAACTGCAAAGCATAATATATTTGATTTTGAAGGCGCTATCAAAGATTTTGATGAAGTGATTCGCCGGCAGCCAGAGAATGTTGATGCTTACAACTATCGGGGAATGTCTAAGGATAACCTTGAGCTGCACGAAGAGGCGATCGCCGATTTTGACGAAGCAATACGTTTGCAACCGAATTTTGCCGAAGCGTATTACAACCGTGGCATCGGAAAGTCTAATCTTGAGTTGCACGAAGACGCGATTGCTGACTATGACGAAGTAATACGCTTACAACCGGATTTCGCAAGAGCTTACGTAGGTCGCTCACTTGCTAATAGTGAACTTGGCAGAGAGAAGGAATCTATAGAAGACTTCAAAAAAACTCTGCAGATGATTGCATTTTCTGAAGATGATGAAAAATAATGCGCAACACTCACATCAACAGCGGCGAAATTAAATGCATAGATTAGCTGTATTGTGTTAAAATTATTAGAACTGAATTGGGAACCTTAACCTGTCATCTCTGGATCCGTGTCAGGTTGTTAGTCAACACACGAGAAAATATACAGAAAGGATTTTTTATGAGATTGGAAGGAAAAGTTGCAATTGTCGCTGGTGCTGCATGGGGCGGCATCGGGGCAGCAACTGCTTACAAATTTGCTTGTGAAGGCGCAAAAGTGGTTGTCAACACGCGCCGCCGAGAAGGGAAACTTGCTGAAACCGTCCAACGCATTCAGGACGCTGACGGTGAAGCAGTCGCTGTGATGGGTGATGTTGCCGAGGAAAAAACATGGCAAACACTCGTCGAAACAGCGTTGACAAATTACGGAAAAATAACAACATTAGTCCATAATGCAGCACACTCATACACTAAAAAAGCAATCGAATTCACGTCTGAAGAATGGAACGAAAGCCTTGGTGTGACGCTTGGCGGTCCGTGGCTTGGGGCAAAGTATTGTATTCCTGAAATGATTAGAAACGGAGGCGGCACCTTAGTCTTCATTTCAACCGTTAATGCCACGATTACAAACCCAGGTTTCGGTCTTTACGGTGCTGGCAAAGGCGGACTAAACGCATTAACACGCAGCATCGCGCTTGATTACGGCAGGGAAGGCATCCGCGCGAATGCTATTGCACCTGGGCAAATTGTTGGCGAACGCGGTGAAGCATCGCTTGCAGCGGATACGTTAGAGGAACAAGCTTCGCGTGATTGCTATCCTATAGGACGTTACGGCAAACCTGAAGACATCGCAAATGTAGCACTCTTTTTAGCATCTGATGAAGCGGATTTCGTTACAGGCATCGTGTTGACAGCAGACGGAGGCTTAACACTCCAATCACCAGAAGCACTTGTGCGTCCCTCTTTCCGTCTCCGCTGGAGAGACGATATTCTGGTGCCGCAATCAAAATAGGATTTATTAGTTGAATCCATGCATTCTTCAGCGGACACTTGCAACAAACATAGAGATAGGTCTCCGTACTAACAGGTTTCCTTAATCAAATTGAGACAAAATACTAACCATTTGTCATTAAAGGAGATAAAAATGTGTGGACGATTTACCTTCACAAGCGACCCTATACTATTGAGGCAACTTTTTTTTGGCTGTAAAATACCAACAAATATTTCTCCCCGGTACAATATCACACCAACACAGGATGTGGCTGTGATTGCCAACACACAGAATGATGGCGAATCTGACGGAAATGCAAAAAAAGTTGAATTCTTCCACTGGGGACTTATCCCCTCTTGGGCAAAAGACGCCAAAATCGGAAGCAGGATGATAAATGCACGTTCAGAAACGCTAACAGAAAAACCTTCTTTCCGAAGTGCCTACAAACGTAGACGATGTCTCATTTTGGCGGATGGTTACTATGAATGGCAGAAGGTCCTCGGCACTAAACTCAAACAACCAGTCTACATCCGTCTCAAATCGCAAAATCCGTTTGCATTCGCGGGGTTATGGGAGGAATGGCAGGCAAATTGGATGGAAAAACCGCTCCGATCCTGCACTATCATTACATGCCCGCCGAACCCATTCTTGGAGGAAATCCACCACAGAATGCCTGTAATTTTGCCACAAGACCGTTATGCGCAATGGCTCGCCCCTGATGAACAATCATCAGAGACGCTGCAACCACTTCTCGCCCCTTACTCGGGTGAAGAGATGGAGGCATATCCGGTGTCAAGACTCGTTAATCGTCCGATAAATGACTCTCCAGAATGTATTGCACCAGTATCGGATGGAAACGGTAGTAGCGAGCAGAAATTAGTAGGAAGTTTATTTTAATTTTCTGACGAATTTTGGGAAAACATTATTTTATTAGGAAGGATTTATGTTGAAACCAACCAAAGAGCAGATGCTTTTTATGTATCGCAAAATGGTAGAGATACGCCAATTTGAAGAAGCCGCTGGAACGCTTTATCAAAGTGGTCAACTCCCAGGCTTTTTGCACTTATACATTGGTGAAGAAGCGACAGCAGTAGGCGTCTGTGCACACTTAAAAGATGAAGATTACATCACCAGTACGCATCGTGGTCACGGACATCTCATCGCGAAGGGTGGTAAACGCGACCGCATGATGGCAGAATTATTTGCCCGCACAACCGGCTACTGTAAAGGCAAAGGCGGTTCAATGCACATTGCCGACAAAGAGACAGGTATTCTCGGTGCAAACGGTGTTGTCGGCGCAGGTATTCCACTTGCAGCAGGTGCTGCACTCTCTGCAAAGTACCGTGGTACGCAACAGATCGCTGTATCTTTCTTCGGCGATGGTGCCACAAATCAGGGCGTCTTCCATGAAACGCTCAATCTCGCTGCAGTGTGGGAGCTGCCGGTTGTTTTTGTCTGTGAAAACAACCGATTCGGGATGGGAACGCCACAACATGAACATCAACGGGTAGAGGATATTGCTGTCCGTGCCCCCGCCTACGATATACCAGGACTTACCGTTGATGGAAACGATGTTCTGAAGGTTTATGCTGCAGCAGACGAAGCCGTTAAACGCGCACGCGAAGGTAGCGGTCCTACGCTCCTTAATTGTGATACCTACCGCTTCAAGGGGCATCACATCGGAGATCCAGGCACCTCTTACCGCGATCGCGAAGAGGTTCAAGAGCAGGAACGCCAACGCGATCCTATCCGAAGACTCGCCCAAGTTCTCACTGAAGAGAAAAGTGTAACACAAGAAGAACTTGAGGCACTTGAGGCAGAACTCGCAAATGAACTTGAGAAAGCGTTAGAGTTTGCAAAAAACAGTCCCGAACCACTTCCTGAAGATGCTTTAGATGACGTTTATGCAGGCTCCATTCAACCGTGATTAGCAAATCCCAGAAATGTAGGAGCGATTTAAAATCGCTCCTACCGCAGCGTATCAATAATTATGTGGTGAAAACACGGAGATTTTAAAGTGTCCAACACAACTACAGCGACAGAGATGTCACCATCCGAACTCGCGGAATGCAGAGAAAACCTCAAACGCCAGTGGGAAAATCGGCAGGTTGACGAGGAGTTGCTTCAACGCGCGTGGGAGGCTGCACATCGCGTTGCTACAGTGCTATATCAAGATTATGGTGCGTCAAAAGTTGCTGTGTTCGGTTCACTCACTGAACGGGAATGGTTCACTGAAAACTCCGATATTGATATAGTTGTCTGGGGTATTTCATATAACAAATGTCTTGATGCGCTTTGGAATACAGAAGGCTTAAGTTCTGAGTTTAAGATTGACCTTATTAATTTTAAAACCTTAGATAAATTATTTCGTGTGCGGGTTCTAAATCAAGCAATTCTAATTGATAAGGAAGAACTGGACGCTCCAAAATTGATGGAAAAGACGAATACCACAACGGAGACGCAAACAGGAGAAATTTACAAAGTGAATCGTGACAAACTAATTCAACGTATCTCCGATGAGCGCACAAAAATAGAAGGAACTGTTAAAAGAATTGAGAGGGCTTTGGAAAAAATTGATGTGCTTCCAATTGATTCAAGAGAATTCATTGAGAGGGCACTCTCCGCTGACCTTGCCGAAGTCTACACAGGTTTTGAAAAAACCTGTGAACGGATTGCGAATGAAGTTGATAGGCACTTGCCGAGTGGGAGTCGGTGGCATAACAATTTGCTTTTACAGATGACTGAGCGACGTTCTGAACGTCCACCTGTGATTTCTGACATCACCCAGCGAAGATTGAAGCGCCTCTTAAGGTTTCGTCATAAAGTAAACAATATCTACGGTGATGAATTGATTTACGGAAAAGCGGAGAAACACGCAAAACGAGTCGGTAAACTTTTCAAAAATATCTCTGAAGAACTGGATGCTTTCGCCGCTTTTTTGCGCGAGACATAATACCAAATTAACGAGAATTGTATTTTTTTCATTGCCGATGGTAAGGGCGGGCACAGAGACCCGCCCCTACGATTTAGGGTAATTTGGTATAAGGCAACATGAAAGAAGATGAACGCCTAAAATTACATGGAGTTACATGGAAATCTGTCGTCATTACGCTTGTGTTGATTCCGTTTAATTTCTACTGGATCATCGCAGGTGAAGTTGGTCTTGTCGGCTATGCGTTAAATACTTACGCTGTCCCGTTTTACAATGTCGTCTTTGTTGTTTTCACATTCACCGTAATCAATCTTGCCGTTCAATACACGTCCCGTATCCGTTTACTTACCGATGCTGAACTTCTGACCATCTATATTCTGCTCAGCACTGCATGCGCCTTCCCCTCCATAACCTTAATGACGATCCTCGTCACGACCGTCGGACATGCATTCTGGTTCGCGACTCCCGAAAACGAATGGAAACAACTCTTCTGGGATTATCTTCCGAGACGGCTTCTTGTAGATGACTCAAAAGCACTCACAGGGTACTATACTGGTGCTTCCAACCTCTCAACACTGGAGATTATTAGCGCGTGGATTGTGCCAATCTTATCTTGGACACTATTCATAACAGCGTTAATCCTCGTGATGCTGTGTATCAACGTCATCTTGCGCAAACAGTGGGTAGAACGAGAACGACTCGCATATCCTATTACACAGATTGCGTTTCATGTTACGCATAACACAAAATCGTTGTTCTCGCACCGCATCATGTGGATTGGCTTCGGAATTGCCGCATCCATTGCAATTCTTAACGGATTCAGTTTTCTGTATCCGACAATTCCTTCCCTACCGATAAAGCGTATCGGTGGGTGGCGTGGATTTGGACATCTGTTCACAGAAAAGCCGTGGAATGCCATCGGTGGTATTAGCATGTCCTACTATCCGTTTGTTATCGGACTTGGACTCTTGATGCCGCTTGATCTTTCGTTCTCCAGTTGGTTTTTCTTCTTTTTTTATAAGGCGCAATTAGTATTCTCAAGTGCTGTTGGACTGTCCAGCCTCCCCGGATTTCCATATATTGATAGGCAGTGTTTTGGTGCTGCCATAGGGATTTTCATCTCCGTGTTGGTGCTGAACGGACGTCATTTTCGGGGTGTATTCCGCATTGCGCGGCATCGCACAGGTGAGGATTCTGCTGAACCGATTCCGTATAGATTTGCACTGTGGGGTATTGTTGGTGGACTTGCCATACTTTTTATTTTTTCTAAACGGATTGGCATGTCGCTATGGCTCATACCGTTGTTTTTTGCCATCTATTTCATTATCGTATTAGTGTTAACACGGATGCGTGCAGAACAAGGATTTCCCGTGCATGCGATGGAAAACATGCCGAATCATCATATCCTCATTGATAGCTTCGGCACGCGGACGTTAGGCACAAATAACCTTGTCGCCATGACGCTTTTCCGTTGGTTCAATCGGAGTTATACAAGCAACCCAATGCCACACCAGTTAGAAGGCTTTAAACTATTGGAACGTTCCAACATTGGACCGAGGCGGTTGTTTTTCGCGCTACTTGGCGTTTCGGCTTTTGCCTCAATCATGGTATTCGGTGTTATTCTCTATCTCTACTACACGTATGGTGCTTTGAACATGAGTGGGAGCAGCAGTTGGAACATAGGTTTCGGTGAACGTGTTTTTGGCGGTCTTCAACGTTGGCTTTATTATCCTACCGAACCGAATTTCTATGCCACAGGCGGTATTGTTTTCGGTCTATTCTTTTCGACGTGTCTGATGTTTATGCGGGCGCGTTTCTTTTGGTGGCCCTTCCATCCGATCGGGTTTGTCGTCTCCAGTGATTGGGGAATGCGGTATTTGTGGAGTTGTATGCTGGTAAGCTCAATCGTGAAATGGTCAGTTTTGAAAATCGGTGGTCCGCGAGCATCTCAACAACTGGTGATGTTTGCTGTTGGGTTGATGTTAGGTGATTTCACTGTCGGCGGGATATGGAGTCTGATTAGCGTCATAACACAGCAACCGATGTATAACTTTTGGCCATAAGATATCTCTGTGTCTGAACACACTATTGTTGAATTATACGAAATCATTCAATCCCCAAGTTTCCCAAACCTCTGAGCAAAAGTTCTTGTGGGAGGGAAACCTTGTCCGCCCGATTTATGTGTGCAGAAGATAAATGCCGTACTAATAAAGTCCATCGCTTGACACACACTCATTTTTGCGTTAAAATTGAATTCGCTAAACAGAACGGACGGAACTTTACGCAATCAAAAAAGATAATTCCAGTCAACATAAACACAACTATTAAAAAAAGAGGAATTTGATGAAAACACGGATAGAAAAAGATAGTTTAGGCGATGTAGAGGTGCCTGAGGATGCATATTGGGGTGCACAGACACAGCGCGCATACATTAATTTTGACATCGGAGATGAACGTTTTCCACCGACCTTCATTCGCGCGCTTGCTATTATTAAGCATGCAGCTGCTACCGTCAATGTTGAACTCGGTGGGATTACCTCAGAAATCGCTGACCTTATCTGTCGTGCTGCGGATGAAGTCGCTGATGGCAACCTCACTGACCAGTTCCCGCTTCGGATTTGGCAAACAGGCAGCGGAACACAAACACACATGAATATTAACGAAGTTATCGCAAACCGTGCGAATGAACTGACGGGCGGAAATCGTGGAGCGAAATCTCCTGTGCATCCGAATGACCATGTGAACCGTTCGCAATCAACAAATGATGTTTTCCCGACTGCTATCCACATAGCGGTTGTTACGCAGTGTGTTGAACGTTTGTTGCCTGCAGCGGCAGCGTTACAAGGTGCATTAGAAGATAAAGTACAAGAATTTTCGGGGATTGTAAAAACAGGACGGACGCATCTGATGGACGCGACACCATTAACATTAGGACAGGTATTCAGTGGGTATGTGCAGCAGATAGCACACGCGCAGGAAGCGATTAGGGATACGCTACCACATCTTTATGAACTCCCTATTGGAGGCACGGCAGTCGGAACAGGATTGAATACACAACCTGATTATGCGGACGCGGTAGCATCTCGTATTGCTGAACGCACGGGACATCCATTTGTGAGCGCACCGAATAAGTTCGAAGCGTTGGGAAGTAGAGACGCACTCGTATCAGCAAGTGGTGCTATGAAACGGTTTGCTTGCGCCTTGTATAAAATTGCCAACGATATTCGTTGGTTAGGTAGCGGTCCCCGATGCGGTATCGGTGAATTGATTCTGCCAGAGAACGAACCGGGAAGCTCTATCATGCCCGGCAAAGTCAATCCGACTCAGTGTGAGGCAATGACGATGGTTTGCGCACAGGTGATTGGCAATGATACAACAATCTCACTCGCTGGTAGTGCAGGCAATTTTGAATTGAACGTATTTATGCCTGTAATCGCTTTCAATAGTCTACAATCGATTCGGTTGTTATCGGATGCGTGTGATGCGTTCCGTCAGCATTGCGTTGTTGGAATTGAAGCAAATTTATCAGTAATTGCTGGCTATCTGGAAGCATCTTTGATGTTGGTAACGGCGTTGACGCCACGGATAGGGTACGATGCGGCGGCAAAACTTGCACAGAAGGCACATCGGGAAGGGTCCACACTCCGCGAAGTAGCAGTTAAAGAAGGTGTGTTAACAGCAGAAGAGTTTGATGCGCTTGTTGTACCGAGTGAAATGGTCACGCCAAATTTATAGCAAAACCAATGATTATTTATAGACTGCGAATCGTGTTTATGCAGGCTGGTAGATGCGGTGAATCAACGCCTCATGCACGTATGGCATTCGGCGGGAAAACGCATCTACCAGAGAAGTGTTCACATATTTTAGGTTTTACAATAAACAACTAAAGTTATTCCTCAACCGTGTCAGCAATCGGTTCAGGCTCAGAAACCGGTTCAGGTAATTCTTCAGGTTCCGGATTATCGATTGCGTCGCGTGACACTTCAAGTTCATGCCACTCAGAGAATCCTGTCCCAGCGGGGATGAGGCGTCCGAGGATAACGTTTTCCTTTAGACCTGTAAGCAGGTCTGTTTGTCCTTCAACAGCGGCATCTGTGAGAACCTTGGGTGTCTGTTGGAAACTCGCTGCAGAAATGAAACTATCCGTGCTAAGTGATGCTTTACTGATACTCTGCAAGACAGGTTCACCTGTTGCGGGGGTACCGCCTTCTTGTTCGACACGTCTGTTTTCGGCGTGGAACTTGTGTCGACTGACTTCATCGTTCGCGTAGAACTTTGTGTCCCCGACAGATAGGATGCGTATCTTTTGAAGCATCTGTCGCACAATAACTTCCACGTGCTTATCGTTAATGCTGTCAGTCGGATAGACTGCCTGAACCTCATCCACAAGGTATGCCCAAAGTGCTTCTTCACCTTCCAGAGAATGTCCATTAAGGGTAGTTCTACCAATGGTAAGAATGTCATGTGGGTTGAGGTATCCGTCCGTCAGAGGTTCTCCTGCTTTGACCCAGTCACCATCATCAACACGGCGTTTCTCGTCGGGAATAGAATATAGACGACTTTTAGTAGCCCCATCTACGATTCGGTATTGGGGTACTCCAGCTTTCTGCCCGGTGAGTTGCACATGCCCATCAATTTCAGCAATTTCAGCAGCATCTTCGCGTTTTGGACGCCGTGCTTCAAAAAGTTCCGTCACACGCGGAATCCCAGCAACAATGTCAAGGTTGGTAGTTTTTTCTTGCAATTCTGCCAACGAATGTTGTGCTTTGACACGTTGTCCATCCTTAACAGAAACTGAGTAACCAGCGGGAATAAGGTGCGACACACTCCCGCCCCCTGGGATATCAATATCGACTCGGAAGGTTTCGATTAAGCCATCCACATCAACGCCAGCATATTGTTCAAGCGCGGTGGCATATTCCCAATCTTTCAACTCTTGATCGACATTAAGCGTACAGTTCGGATGCGTTACCTTGGTCACTCGATAGGTATTCTTTGAAGTAGAAGCCGATTCTTTTTTATAGTTAGCATCACTGAGAATATCACCTACAGCAACCTCAGCATCAGGCGCGGTAACACCCGTTACCTTAAAGACACGTTCAGTATCAAAGCCTTTATAAAGTCGTTGGGCACGTTTATACTCAGTCTCGTCAATCTGTTGTCCAGCAGTAAACGGGCAATCATCATGATGAACAGCAAGGACGTGATACATCAGCTTTACATCAGGCAGTGGCGTATCCGTGTCTCGATGTTGTTTCACAAGTGCTTTGTAGTCCGATTCTGTCATAGTTTCTTGATCTTCATCCCCTTCAGGGGCATGTAGATAAAGTTTCTCAAAGTCGAACCCCTTATAATTTCGCCGGTATCGATTAGACTCAGATTGCGTGATAAGTTCACCAACAGCAACGGGAAAGTCAGCGTGGTGTGAGGCTGCAACGCGGTAGAGTCGTTCAACCTCAAACGCTCCTTCATTCTTAGTGACATCAACCTCAAAACCTGGATATGCCTTCAACACTGCTTTTTTCTCATTTTCGGTGAGCAGTGTTTCAGGTTCCAACTTACAATCGGGATGATGCACAGCAGTAATACGGTATTTGAGTCGTTCGGCAGTAAACCCGCTGAATTTATTCCGAAGTGCCTCTAATTTATCGGCTTCAATTAGTTCGTCAGGTTTTAGCGGGCATTCCGGGTGCATTACGTGTTTAACTCGATACAACTCCGCTGATGGGCGTTGCACTTCAAATGCTTTATACGTTTCCTGTGCACGTCGGAATTCTACAGCACTCAATTCTTGATCCACAGCTAAATCAATACCGTCACTGACCTCTGTTAAGGTATACACCGGTTCATCAAGTTCCAAGTGGTACTGGCTCTCTTCTTCCGGCGAGAGTAGTTTTCCTTCCTTAAACGGACAACTCGGATGTGTAACCTTCTGAATTTGATACATCATTTCGGCTTTCACACTGTCCTGCTTTCGTAAATATTCACTTTCGGTAAGGATCGTCCCTTTTTTCGTTTGGTACACCCATTCACCATCAAACGGGCGGATCTCAGAACGCCATGTTTCCGCCTCGCTTTCTGTCAGCAATGTGCCTTCCTTCAGTGAAGTATCCGCATGTTTTACACTTTTCACACGATAGTGTGGTTCAGAGCATCGGAACGGTGAGAATTTGTGAAAACAGATATTATATTCCTGTTCCGTTAGATATTGCCCCTCTTGCAATGAAAAGCCTGATTCAGTGTTCGCTTCAATGATATCTGGACGTTTAACTCCAATAACTTGACAGGCGATAGGTTCAACCTCAAACCCAGGAAAACGTTCACGGTTTTCCTCATGCTGTTTCTCGGTGAGGAGTTCATCCGGTTGCAGTTTGCATTCAGGGTGTTCTACGGTTTTAACCTTATATTTTGGTTGATCGAGGTGTTCCGCGACCTGTTGAACTATCCATAATCCGCTTTCTTCACGAACGGTACGTCCCGGAATGAAATCACGAAACCGCACTTTCCCGGTAGCCTTCGCCAGAATCTTACGTGCGAGTCGTTCACTCATATCTTCAACCACACCGCCTGTATGGAAAGTACGCATTGTCAACTGCGTCCCAGGTTCGCCGATAGATTGCGCTGCGATGATGCCGATAGCCTCTCCAACATTGGCAAGTTGTCCCGATGTTAAATCAGCGCCATAGCAGGTCGCACAGGTGCCTTTATCGGCCTCGCAGGTAAGTATAGATCTGACACGAACGCTGGGAACCTCAGCATCCTCAATAATTTGTGCTATCTGTGGTGTAATCAATGTGCCATCTTCAACCAACGTTTCCTCTGTCGTGGGATGTATGACAGGTTCCACGGTGACACGACCACTAATTTTGAAACTGATGGTTCCTGCGTCTGTGGTAAATTTGAGGATACCGTGCGTTGTGCCGCAATCATCTTCGGTAATCATAACATCTTGCGCAACATCAACAAGTTTCCGCGTGAGGTACCCAGAGGCAGCGGTTTTCATAGCGGTATCCACCAACCCCTTCCGTGACCCATAGGTTGAGGTAAAGTAATCAAGTACATCCAAGCCTTCCCGATAAGAAGATTGAATCGGTGTAGACAGAATCTCACCACTCTGCTTAGATTTCAGTCCAACGATAGCACTAATTTGGATAAATGGATTTTTGCGAGCGCGGGCACCACTGTCTGCCATCAGATGCACAGGGCTAAAACCTTCAACCTCTTTACCTTGTTCAACCAGATACGTTTCTGTCGTCGGAAGCTCGGTAAACAGCGTCTCTTCAATTTTTTCGACAGCATCATACCATATCCGAATTTTCTGGTTCTCTAATTCCTCTGCCTCAAGGTTTTCTTCCTCGCTTAAACGTTCAATTTGTTTGCTTGCCGCAGTGAGGATTTTCGTTTTATCAAGCGGTATCAAGTAATCTCGTATACCAGGCGATATTCCGCTGCGAGTTGCGTACTCAAAACTAAGTTTCTGTAACCGATCTAACAACGATACAGTTTCTGCGGTCCCAAGTTCATTAAAACAACGTTTGACAAGTTGCGACAAACGTCTACTGCGCGCTTCCTCATTGAAAAATGGCAATTCAAGTCCTGTAGTCTCATCTTTCCAAGTGAGTGAGGCGGTGCCGTTTGTATGCGGAAGAACCTCATTAAAAATCACACGTCCAACGGTCGTGAGGATTGGTTCATGATGTCCTTTGAAGAACAGTAGAACAGAATCATGCAGTTTGAGCGTGCCACAACCGTGTGCATGCGTCACCTCATCCACAGATGTAAATCGGCGCTTGGCCCAAACTTCATTTTCTAACGTAGCAAAGACGTTATCTGATTTGGCATCTCCTGATTTTTCTGTATAGGCAGCATGGAGTTGTTCTGCTCGTCCTTGGTGTTCTGGCAGTGATTTTGTTAGAAAACTCGCGCCTAAAATCATATCAAGTTCTGGCACTGTAATCGGTTCACCATGCGAAGGTTTGAGAATATTACCACTACTGAGTAGTAACATTTTCGCTTCTGCGCGAGCTTCAATAGATAGAGGCACATGAACTGCCATCTGATCACCATCAAAATCAGCATTAAACGCTTTACAAACAAGCGGTGGTATCCGAATTGACTTCCCTTCAACAAGCACAGGCATGAACGCCTGAATTCCGAGTCTGTGTAGCGTCGGAGGACGATTCAATAACACTGGATGGTCAGCGATAACTTCCTCTAATGCTTCCCAAACTGGCGAGTCTGGTGTAACGTGTTCGGTCAGATATTTGCCACGTTTAATAGTCTGCACTTTTCCAGCTGTTAAAAGTTTCTCAATAATAAATGGCTTAAAAAGTTCAACAGCCATTAATTTAGGCACCCCGCACTGATGAAGTTCCAGTTCGGGTCCGACAACGATGACGCTTCTGCCAGAATAGTCGACTCGTTTACCGAGTAGATTTTGTCGGAAACGTCCGACTTTACCTTTAAGGATATCAGATAAGGATTTGAGCGCGCGTTTACCAGGTCCAGTCACGCGACGCCCGTGCCTGCCGTTGTCCAAAAATGCGTCGACAGATTCCTGAAGCATCCGTTTTTCGTTTCGGAGGATGACTTCGGGAGACCGGAGATCAATAAGTTTTTGCAGTCGGTTGTTTCGGTTAATTACACGGCGATATAGATCGTTGAGATCACTTGTTGCAAACCTACCACCTTCCAAAGAGACTAAAGGACGAAGATCAGGGCTAATCACAGGAAGAACATCAAGGATCATCCAGTCAGGATGCATCTCTGCTCTGTCAAAACCTGCTACCATCTTGAGCTGCTTTGAAAGTTTTACTTTTTTCTGGTGGCTTGAGGTTGCCTCAAGTTCTTCTGTGAATTTTTTCACATCTTCTGGCAGATCAATTTTGCGCAGGAGTTCCTGAATTGCATCAGCCCCTGTTCGCGCTCGGAACGAATCCGGATGTTCACGCAGCTTAGCATTCACCTCCGTCTCTGTAAGGATATCTTTTTCTGCCAAACCACAACTGTCATCAATGACCTCTATAACAATAAATGCTTCAAAGTAAAGAACCCGCTCAACTTGTCGGGAGGCAAGCTCAAGGAACGTGCCAAGTCGCGATGGGATCCCTTTAAAAAACCATATATGGGAAACTGGCGTAGCAAGTTTGATGTACCCAAGTCGTTCTCGTCGGACTTGCGATTTTGTCACCTCAACTCCGCACTGGTCACAAATAAGACCTTTATGCTTAATTCGCTTATACTTACCGCAACTGCACTCAAAATCCTTTTGTGGGCCAAACGTTGCTTCACAAAATAAACCTTGATTTTCAGGGCGAAAACTCCGGTAGTTAATCGTTTCTGCCTTTTTGATTTCGCCGCAATCACATGTGCCTTTCTCGGGACACGTCCACGTATCGCTTGCTGGGTTCCGCCGCCTACAAGATGTCCGTTTTGCCCAATCCTTTATCTGCTCAGGCGAAGCGATACTGATAGAGATACGATTAAATCGATTTTCTTTGTCTGCCATTCTTTCTGCTCCTTTAATGGTTGTAGGAATGGCTATCGGCAATTAGCCCTCGGCTTTCAGTATAAGAGATATGTGATGTATGCCAGTCCCCTTACCGATAGCCGATAGTTGATAGCCATGTTTCAAACTATTCGGCGTCATCGGTGTCCCACGTGAGTTTTAAAGGTGGTTCCTCATCTATGGGTTCCATTGTATCCAACGTGTGTAAGAGCGGGAATCCCGCTTCATGGAGACCTACTTGTTCTGAGTCAACATCTGCAGGGTCACCTTCAGATAATTCCACATTTAAACCAAGACTTTGCAATTCTCTCACCAACACGTTAAAAGATTCAGGGGTGCCGGGTTTTAAAGGACTTTGACCTTTTACAATAGATTCATAAATTTTGGTTCTGCCTTTTACATCGTCCGACTTGATAGTCAACATCTCTTGCAGTGTGTGTGCTGCACCATAAGCCTCCAATGCCCAAACCTCCATTTCACCGAGTCGTTGCCCTCCGTGTTGGGCCTTTCCACCCAGCGGTTGCTGTGTCACCAAGGAGTACGGCCCGGTTGAACGCGCATGCATTTTATCCGCAACGAGGTGATTCAACTTGAGAAAATAAACATAACCAACTGTTACTTCCTGTCCGAACGGTTCACCAGTGCGTCCATCATAGAGTACGCTTTTACCTGTCTGTTTGACCTTATCAGGCAAACCCGTTTTCACCAACATGTCGAACACCTCTTCCTCTGTAGCACCGTCAAATACAGGTGAGGCAACATGCAAACCGAGTTCCTTGCATGCCAAACCTAAATGTATTTCGAGAATCTGACCAACATTCATCCGAGAAGGCACGCCAAGAGGATTTAAAACTATATCAACAGGAGTACCATCCGGTAGGTATGGCATATCTTCTTCGGGTAAAATTTTGGCGACAACGCCCTTGTTACCGTAGCGCCCCGCCATTTTATCTCCGATGGAGATCGGACGTCGACTTGCAACATAGACTTTGACAAGTTTCAAAACCCCCGGTTTTAACTCTTCACCTGCAGCGAGTTTTTCCAACGCGTCATCTTTTTCCTGCGTATAAGCATTAATCCGACCAGTGGCGAGTTCTTGCAGATTCTTAATGTACGACACTGCATCTGCATCTGTGATCTGAAGTGCTTCCAATTGACTTTGCGACAGCACGTCCAGATATTCACGCGTCAACACTTCACCTGCCTGCATCTGCAGAGGTGCTTCAGTGTTTTCCCCATCCTCAGCCTTACTATCCTCCTCAAAAGTTGTTGGATACGCGAGTTCTTTGTTGACCAAAGTCTCACGTAATTCTTCTGTCAAGCGTTCGGTAACTTGTGCACACTGTTCTGTCCAGGTTTGCTCAATTTGTTTTCGGAATGCCTCTTGCCGCCAAGCGGTTCGCTCGCTATTAGGGGTAGCTTGGCGAGAGAATACCTTTACGTCAATGACAACGCCTTCTACGCCTGGTCGGGTGTAAGCGGAAGCGTCTTTTACCTCTTTGACTTTCTCCCCGAAAATCGCTCGTAGTAGTTTTTCTTCAGGACCATATTCACTTTCCCCTTTTGGAGAGATTTTTCCGACAAGAATACTACCGGTCCCAACGACACTCCCGATCCGAATGATTCCTTCGTCATCAAGTTGGGCAAGGCTCCGGGCAGACATGTTTGGAATATCACGGGTGATCTCTTCGTCTCCCATCTTTGTTTGCCTCGCGGCGACTTCGAATTCTTCAATATGGATAGAGGTGAACGTATCGTTTTTGATGAGCGACTCGCTGATGAGGATTGAGTCCTCAAAGTTGTGTCCGCCCCACGGCATATAGGCGCAAAGAACATTTCTTCCAAGTGCGAGTTCACCACCTTCAGTTGCTGTGCCATCGGCAACAACATCGCCAGCTTCAACAACATCGCCTATATTCACGCGTGGACGCTGATGGATACAGGTGCCGCTGTTACTCCGCTTGAAGTTTTTCAGTTTATAGACATCGTAGCCCATTTCACTGAAAGCATGCTCACCTTCTTCAAGATGAAGCGCTTGCCCAGTGCGGATCAGGATCTCTTCGGCATCAACGCTGGAGACAACCCCATCACGTTGTGCGATGACCATAGCATTAGCATCACGCGCAGCGCGATGTTCCATACCGGTCCCAACCCACGGTGCCTCTGGACGAATTAGCGGTACTGCCTGTCGCTGATGGTTAGCCCCCATGAGTGCACGGTTAGCATCTTCATGCTCCAAAAAAGGCACAAGCGCAGCGGAAACACCAACAATTTGTTGCGGAGCGATACCGATGTAATCAATTTCTTTAAGCTCGCGCGGAAGCACTTCCTCACCTTTTCGGCTACGAAGTATTTTTGATCTACTGTGAGAAGATATAGCATCTGCAGGGGCAATGTGGTACTTGTCCTCTGCATCTGCTGTTAAATATTCAACATCTTTGGTAATTTTACCTCTGCGGACAACACGGTAGGGTGTTTCTAAAAACCCGTATGGATTAACACGCGCAAAAGTTGCTAAGGAAACTATGAGACCGATGGAGGGCCCCTCCGGCGTTTCTAAAGGACAGACACGTCCATAATGCGTGCGATGGACATCTCGCACGGCTGCGGTAGCACGGTCACGATGTAACCCGCCAGGACCGATCGCTGAAATACGACGTTTATGGGTGAGTTCATCCAACGGATTAATCTGTTGCATGAATTGGGAAAGTTGGTTAGAGCCGAAAAACTCTCGGAGTGCCATCATGAGTGGCTTTGGATTCACCAAATTCTTCGGATTTTTCAGCTGTGCATCAGTGGTCGTACTTAGTTTTTCTCGCGCTGCCCGGCGCATTTGCAGCAGTGCCATGCGAAATTGATTCTCAAGCAGTTCTCCGATAACACGCACGCGGCGATTTCCGAGATGGTCTAAATCATCTACTTCTCTGTGCCCATTTCGGATGTGCATCAGGTGTTGTAAAGTGGCAGCGATATCCTCTTTGCGAAGTACCTTTATCTCTTCTAATGGCATCTCACCGGATTCATCAATATAGATAGCTAAATCACCGAGTTGCGTATTGAGTTTGTATCTTCCGACGGTGCCTAAATCATAACGTGCGCCATCAAAAAACAGGCGTTCTAAGCAAGTTGAAGATGCTTCGCGTGTTGGGGCATCGCCAGGCCGCAAGGTGCGAAATATCTCAAGCAGTGCTCCCTCTTGCAATGTTCCACCTGCATACGCCTTAACCGTGTCACGCGAAAGCGTATTCCGCAAATATCGTAGTTCCTGTTCATCTGATTCCCCCAACACTTCCACCTCTGATATCTTAGCTTCGGTGAGTCGATCAAATTCTATTTCAGATAACTTCGTATTTGCTTCAAGCAAAACTTCGCCTGAACTGGCGTCAACCACAGGTTCCGCGATAACGCGTCCGATAACATCCTGCGTCATCGGAACGATCTCTGTGCTGCTGAAAAGTTTTAGGATTTCCGCATCTGTTTCCCAACCGAGTGCCCGTAAAAGGACGGTAGCTAATAGTTTTTTCTTTCGGTCTAATCGGACGTGGATGCAGTCCTTTGAATCAAACTCAAATTCTATCCATGCGCCTCGATAGGGAATAATCTGGCCTGTTGGGAGTTTCTGCACACTTGCTGCATGCGATTTATCAAGAAAAATTACGCCTGGAGACCGATGTAACTGGTTTACAATCACACGTTCGGACCCGTTAATGATAAAAGTTCCATTCTCAGTCATCAACGGAATATCACCAAGGTACACATCAGATTCGGTAATATCTAAAACACGCGTTTGCCCTGTATCCTCATCCTTTTCGCGTTCGACGCGCATCAGGCGGGCTTGTAGCCGCACCTGATAGTTCAGGCCGCGTGCTTGACAATCCGAAAGATCGTGTATGGGTGGACTAAGCGTGTAACTGACAAATTCAAGACTTGTCGTTTCTTTAAAATCATAAATCGGAAAAACTTCCTTGAACAGTGCCTGAAGTCCCATCGTCTCGCGTTCATTTCCTTCAACAAAACGTTGTAAAAATGCTGCGTAGGAACGCTTTTGGGTCTCAATTAAGTCAGGCAGTTCAAGCACCGATGGAGTTTTGGCAAAGGAGACACGTTGTCGTAACGCTGCTGAACTTCCATTAGTTTTAGTAGTATTGGGCATAAATTTTCACCTTGCGTGGGTCGCTGATGGATTGAAGGGTTTGTCCGATTAGGCTGCTGTTTCTAACGAATTGACAGAGAAATACTTTCTGTTATCGGAAAAGGTGCTTACCAATAACAGATACTCAAAAACAATTCTCATTACAAGCTATTGGGTTTTCTTTCACGACTTCTGTTGTTTTTGTGCTTGAATGTGCAATGCTGCTTGGGGTAGTGAAACATTCTGTTGAATTGCGAATAGTTGGCGATATAACGGTTCACATAACTAACAATTGTGCCGATTCTCGTTCTTCAAAGTGAATACGAATTCGCAGAAGACCGAATATCCACGATTTTGATGTAGGGTTCATCGTTAAGATTGTCACCGACTAACTGGATGCTTTTTTGCTGCCCAGCATCTTCCTGTCAGAGGGACAGTTGTGAATGCGATGAATCTGATTTATAGTGAAATCCATAATTATTTGGACATTTTGTTCTTATGCGGATTTCAAACACACCATAAATATAAGAGGCGCAATGAATTGCGCGACTACAAACGCCGCTAACCTTAAGAAAATGTAAAGGTATTTTTAGATTTTACTATATTAAACATTATCAGGCAGTGGGCGCGAAAAAACGCTTGACCTCACATACCTCATAAAAGAAGCAAACGAAGTACTTGACAACCTGTGGCACAACACCAAACAATTATTAATATTTTTCATTTGATTTCAAAAACAGTTGCCTATTTTTTGAAGAAGTTATATACTTCCCTATAAAGATGTTTCAATACATACTTTTCCTTAACTTCTTAAGGCGTAACGTATAATTATACCTTAAGGTTTACAAAATGTCAAGAAAAAGCGCGTAAAGTTGTAAAAATTTTCAATTTTGACATATATTTCCCACAAAAGTTCGAAATTTCGGTTGAGGTATAGCACCATTAAATTATTCAGTTACGCGCGAATTTATGCAAACACTTAGAGAGCAACTACCTGTCAAAGCGATTATTGGCGTTCTGACAGCGGAACCGCCAATTCTGCCGAAGGTCTATCAGCAATTGGCAGACCAATTCGGTCCTATCGACTATACCAGTGAACTTTTACCATTTACCAGTACAACTTACTATGAAGGCGAGATGGGACAGGGACTGCAACGCCAATTTATCAGTTTCAAAAAACTGGTTGATGCCGGAACGTTGGCAGATAGAAAGTTATTTACAAATCAAGTAGAACAAGCATTTGTACAAAAAGACACCTCACAGCGACGTGTCAATTTAGATGTGGGTTACGTCTGTATGGCAAAGTTGGTGCTTGCGTCAACAAAAGATCACGCGCACCGTATTTATCTCCGTGATGGTATCTATGCAGAAATTACGCTCCGTTTTTATCGTAAAACGTTCCAGCCGTGGGAATGGACGTATCCAGATTATCGTTCCCCTGCTTACATTGCTATTTTTAATCAAATTCGCACTATCTATAGGGAGCAACTTAACGTATGAACACACATACACAAAAATCCAAGATAGGAACTATTGTTTGCGCTTATGCACGTTCTAAAATCTTCATTTCTTGCATTATCTACACTTTTTTGGTACAACTCGTAAGTTTTATCGGGGCACAAGAAACAGAAACTCCCCGAGTGCGGGCGCGAGAACTCGGTATCCACATAGGCACGCTTCCTACTGGTGAACACAATGCTATTACGGACGTTACTGGTGTCAAAGTCGGACATGTTACGCTAAACGAAGGCGATTCAATTCGCACTGGCGTAACCGCTATACTCCCTCACGATGACATTTGGAAGGTAAGATTGTTCGGTGCGGCGCATACTATCCATGGCAACGGTGAAACCACCGGCATTGCCCGAATTAATCAGGCGGGATGGATTGAATCGCCTATTTTGCTGACAAATACGCTGAGTGTTGGTGCTGTTCACGATGGTGTTGTGCGATATATTGTAAAGCGTTACCCTGATGATAACATCGTGCTTCCGATTGTGGCAGAATGCTACGATGGTGTGTTGAACGACATCAGCGGACTCCATATAAAACCGGAACACGCGATTGAGGCAATAGAGAAAGCAACATCTGGTCCGGTAGCAGAAGGTTGTGTCGGTGGTGGCACAGGTATGCGTTGCTACGGTTTTAAAGCAGGTATCGGTACTGCTTCGCGAGTTTTACCACCAGATGTAGGTGGGTGGAAAGTGGGTGTATTGGTGAACTCCAACGGTGGAAGACGGCACCAATTGCGTATTGACGGTGTGCCAGTCGGTAAGGCGTTGGAAGATAACCAATTGAAACCGGGCAGAGATGGATCGTTTATTATTGTTATCGCAACGGACGCACCTTTGACACACCGCCAATTGAAACAACTGGCTATCCGTGCGACACACGGTCTTGCCCGCACAGGCACGCCGAGCACAGACGGCAGCGGCGAATTTGTTATCGCATTTTCAACTGCAAATGTCTTTCCAAGCAACACTGAAACCGGGACTTTTCAGATTCAGATGGTCGTTAACAGACGTTTAAGTTTGCTTTTTGAGGCAGCTATTGAGGCAACTGAGGAGGCAGTTATCAACTCAATGACAATGGCAACGACGATGACGGGGCGTAATGGGCGGACAATGCCCGCGATTCCGCTGGAGCAGTTGAAACAGGTGATGAAACAGTATGGGCGTTGAGTGTTTATAGTGAAATCCATAATTATTTGGACATTCTGTTCTTATGCGGATTTCAAACACACCATAAATATAAGAGGCGTAATGAATTGCGCGACTACAAACGCCGCTAATCTTAAGAAAATGTCCAGTTATTTTAGATTTTACTATAATAACCTAAGTTGCTACGGACAAGATTTCAAGTTCGCAAATACTGCTTTTTACTGAAAAAACAAGGCTTTTTCGCTGATTCTTATGTTTTTTGTTCTAAATCGGGGTTAGAAACTGGGTTATAATACGGGTTATGCACTTTCAATTATTTGCGAGGTGTAGTGTTTTGTAAACCACCCTTTCCTGTAGAAGCGAGTTCTAACTCACGCCCTGAAATTACTTGACATCTGATGCAAATTTGTGTTAAACTTCAGCTTGTGAATCACTATCCTTTTTAACTAAAAAGAACGCCTATGGATAGCGGTATACACTTGATTTCACGCTGCATTGGCAGGACAAACAAGCGACAATTCAGAGTGCTTGGATTATTGAAACTAATTCTGATGTCCCAAAATTGATTACCGCGTTTCCTTTGTTATGGTAAGGATGTACTATGAAAAATAAATTTTTCGATGACACCTCACACATAGATAACTTGCCTGAAGATAAACAAAAACCTACAGAAAAAGGCAAAATCAAACTTCTGGATGTTGTTGCGCTTACTGAGGACATACCTGAACATAATCTTAAGCGTGGAGAAGCCGGCGCAGTCGTTGAAATCCTTGCAGATGGTGAAGCGTTTGAGGTTGAATTTAGTGATGACAATGGACAAATGTACAAGTGTACCAGTTTACTTGCATCTCAACTTAGTGTGCTTCCACCTGAACCGACAAAAGCAAATGCGACAGCACAACGCTTAATCAAGGCAATGGAGAAACCGCCGCATCTCACTGATGAAGACATTGAAGCACTGAATCAGTCAATAAAAGAGGGGGAAATACCTATAAAGTTTGATTCGCCCTTTGAACTGGATTAATACGAAAATAATGAATAAATATCTCCTTGAAACAACAACATGTAGTGAGTTGATAAAGGAAACCCTAAAGTTAAAGGGCGTTTGAATTCTCTAACCGAGTCGGACTACCATTTTACTTCCCCATCGTTAAGGGCGAAATTCTGTTTGGAATTGTTCGGCTTCCTATTGGAAAAAGACGACAAGAACTTCAACAAAAGGCAAATGATTTATTTGCTGCTGTTACTTGTGACCCAATCCCAGAAAATGCTGGCAATACTTATGCCCACATAAAAGTTGCTGCTCAACAGCAAGGAACGTCTTTAGGTGAATGCGACCTTTGGATTGCTGCTACGGCTTTATCTCTTGATGCAATCTTGGTTGCTTCTGATTCCGATTACGAGAGAATAATCGGGTTGGGATTGCGTTTGGAAAATTGGGAGAACTAACAAGGACATTCAATAATGCCGGTCTTAAGGTAAAGACAATGAAATATATCTACCACAAAGAGGATGCCGAAGTCGTTCGGATTGAAGATGATGCCCCACGGACGTTGTATACGCTCATTGAACCGAATACCAGCGACACAGAACACTTCGCAATGGGATTAGAAGAAATTGACCCGAATAGCGAAATACCGATTCACTCGCATAGTGAAGCAGAGGAGATTATATTTGTGTTTGGTGGGAAAGGGAAAGCGTTTGTTGGCGATGAGGTGGCAGAGTTGAAACCCGGTACGGTGATCTATCTTCCACCCAACGTTGAACACCGCTTTGTCAACACAGGCGATGAACCGCTTTGGATTACATGGACGCTTTCACCACCCGGCTTTGAGAAACAGATTCGCAAAATTGCGGATGGGTCTGCGGGGATGGAAGTTTTCAGCGAATCTTGATTAGGTTGACTTAGAAGTACTGACAGATGACGGTGCTACCTCATAATGCGAAAATTCTAATGTAAATGCGCCTCGTCCCTGAGTCATAGAACGGAGCCGGGTTGTATATTGGAACGTCTCTGCCAACGGGATGATGGCATTGATAACGTTAGACGTGTCTTGAGAACTGGTGTCGTTGATTTGTGCGCGACGAGAATTTAAGTCACCGATAACCTTCCCAATGTGTTCATCTGACACAGTGATATGTATTTGCATAATCGGTTCAAGAAGTAACGGATTCGCCTGCCTAACGGCCTTTTCAAAAGCGAGCACAGCTGCCGCTTCAAAAGCCACCTCCGACGAATCGGTGGGGTGTGTTGAACCGCCGGTAAGTGTCACCTTAATATCTTGCAATGCGTATCCCATCAGCGCACCTGTGCCCATTGCCCCTTCAAGAGCATTTTGAATAGATGAGATATACTGCCTCGGAATCTGCGTCTCATCGGTTTTATCGTCAAACTGAAATCCTTCCCCCCGTTCCAAAGGTGCTACAGTAAGCACTACATCGCCGTAAATGCCTTCTTCATCTGTTTTATGGATATGTGTGCCGCGTGCCTCTGCAGTTGTGCTGATAGTTTCGCGATATGCCACTTGTAGTTTACTAACCCGTGCATTCACACCAAACTCACGGATCATACGGTCGGTGAGGATTTCTAAATGAAGTTCTCCCATGCCGGAAATAATCCGTTGTCCCGTCTCTTTATCAATACCAACAGTAAAGGTTGGGTCTTCGTCCATAAGTTTTTCAAGCGTTTCTTCCAACGCGTCCGTATCACTGGCGCGTTCAGGTTCAATCGCAACAGAGATAACCGGCGGCGGAAATTCAATTGATTCCAGCAACAGTGGGTTGTTAACATCGCTCAAGGTGTGTCCTGTTTTAGTAGTGCGCATCCCGACGAGCGCGACAATATCGCCTGCATACGCGGCATCACAACTCGCCTCTTTATTCGCGTGCATCTGTAAAATGCGATTGACCCGTTCCCGTTTTTCTGTCGCCACGTTATAGACCACTTCACCGCGTTTAAGCGTGCCAGAATAGACGCGGCAGTAAACAAGTTTGTCCACAGTGTCATGACTTGCGACCTTGAATGCTAATGCGGAAAAGGGTTCAGTATCATCTGCACGGCGAGTGGCTTTATCTGTAGTCTGTGAAGTATCGCGTTTAGAGGATTTTCCTTTAGAAGGTTTTGGAATCTCACCTTCAATTGGCGGCACATCAACCGGGGAGGGTAAAAAGTCAATAACCGCATCAAGGAGCGGTTGCACCCCCTGATTTTTTAGGGAACTTCCACATAGTATCGGAACGAAACTTCCTTTCAACGTAGCGCTTCGAATCCCGGTTATTAATTCAGTCGTATCAATCTCGTTACCTTCAAGATATTTCTCAAGGAGATCATCATCTTCAGATGCTACATTCTCAACAAGGGATTCGCGTGCGGTGTTCGCTGCTTCCTGAAATTCAGGCGGGATATCTACTTCTTGGTATGTCTTCCCTTGGTCATCGGGACTCCAATGAATGGCTTTCATTGAAATAAGATCAACTATCCCCGCAAAATCGCGTCCTTCACCAAGCGGTATCTGCAACGGCACAGGATTCGTGCCAAATCGTTCCGTCATCATCTCAAGCACACGAGAGAAATTCGCGCCGACCCGATCCATCTTATTGACGAATGCGATACGGGGTACCTGATAACGTTCCGCTTGATTCCAAACCGTTTCGGATTGTGGTTCTACGCCGCCGACTGCACAGAACAAAGCAATAGCACCGTCCAAAACACGCAATGAACGTTCTACTTCTACTGTGAAATCAACGTGTCCGGGGGTATCAATCAGATGTATCGCGTGGTCTCGCCAGAAACAGGTTGTCGCGGCGGCAGTAATTGTTACACCGCGTTCCCGCTCCTGCAACATCCAATCCATCTCTGTAGTGCCATCGTCTACAGTACCGATTTTATGCTTTTTGCCAGTATAGAAAAGAATTCGTTCAGTAGTGGTTGTTTTGCCTGCATCAATGTGCGCTGCAATACCGATATTGCGCACGTTTTCTATTAGATATTCGCGTGCCATCTATTTCCTTTGAAGTAACTGAGAGTATTCCTACATATCATTGTTCCACTGAAGAATAACACCAAGCAGCCCAGGATTCCATTCCATAAGCAGTTGATACGCTTTCGGCGCATCGTGTCCAGACACTCGGTGACTAATCAGCAGTGCAACGATAAACCTTTTCTGTGCGATAAGCGATAACATCAAACGACTATCATCTTCACTCGTCCAGAAATTCGGAGCGGATTCTTGACGCGGGCGGATCGAATTGTGTGCGCCATAGAGAATAAGCCCTTTTTTGTGCACATCACGATAGAAATTGACGCTCGGTGTTTCCCCACGTGTACTCGCTAACAACACAACCCGCGCGCCCCAACCTGCAACATCTAAAGCAGTGCTGATTGCATCTGGATGTCCCGTAGCCTCAATAACAACTGCTGGACCTTTGCCCATGGTTGCGCTGGATAACCTTTCGGAAAAATCTGTATCTTCAGGATTTAGTGTGTGGTCTGCGCCAATGCTTTTAGAAAGTTCAAGACGACTATCGGTTAAATCTGCTGCAATTACTGGCACCGCCCCGCTCAACTTAGAGAGTTGCAAAGCAAGTAGTCCGATGAGTCCCTGTCCTAAAACTAACGTTGCTTCCCCCAATTCTATCCGTGCTTTTCGAACTCCTTGCAGTGCAATCGCGCTCAAATTAAAAAAGACCATCTCTTCAGCTGGCACATCAGACGATTCTACCTTTAGTAATCGATGCGGTGATGCGACAAAATGGCTGGTGTGCCCCTGCGTTGTGGCGACACGATCCCCTACCGTATATCCACTAACATTTTTGCCGACCTCTACCACTTTGCCTATATTACTGTAGCCTGGGCGCGATGGATATCCACCCCGTGCGTTCGGAAGTCCTAATAAAAATGCGCGTTCTGTGCCGGGACTGATAAGCGTACATTCCGTTGCAACCAGAACTTCGTCATCTTTGACAGTAGGTAGATCAAACGCCTCAATATCAACTTTAGCGCGATCCGGCCAAATAACCCGTTGTCCTTTCATCAAACTCAAACCCCTTAAAAAAATGAAGGATAGCCGTTTTTTCAGAAGTGTATCATAAAAACGACTATCCCTCAAGTTTTAAATTTGCAAACAGAGACGAAACAATAACCGTCAGTGACGCCTACGTAGTTCGGCTCATGAACTATCGATCTGACGTGCCTAAATTTAACGTAATATAACCTGTGCCTTCTCCGTCTGGGGATTTGACATAGAGAAGAATCCGAGTTTCCCTGTTATTTCTAATTTTGTTGAGAACATCTGCGTACTCTTTGAGGTCTTTAATTGGAGTGTATTCCATCTCTTGAATGAGGTAGCCAGGTTTGATACCCTTTTTCTTTGCTTCGCTGCCAGTTTCAACGCGTGTAACAACAACGCCTGTTTCATTTTCCGCGTATCCGTGGCGTAATGCATCGGCAGGAGTCAGGTCTCGGACGCGAAGCCCCGCAAATACTAACCCTTGTTCCTCTTCCGTGAGGGTTGCAAGTGTTTCTTCCGTGCGTTTACCCAGTTTAACGGTCAACTGTTTTTCTTTATTCCCACGCATAATTTCTACTTCAACAGATTTTCCAACTGCTGTTGCTGCGACGACGTGTCTCAAGTGTGACATGTCTTCAATTTTTTGACCGTCAAACTTAAGAATTACATCACCACGTTGAATGTCGCCTTTTTCTGCGGGGCTACCTTCTCCGATTCGTTCCACTAAAACACCATACGGTTCATCTAAGTTGAGTTTATCGGCTAAATCTTCGTCAACAACCCCCATTGAGATTCCAAGCCAACCGCGTTCAACTTTTCCTTTTTCAATCAGGTCAGGCAAAATTTGTTGGGCAAGGTTACTTGGTAGCGCAAAGCCAAGACCTATATTCCCACTCATGAATCCATTAGTAGCAATATAGGCGTTAATACCTACCAATTCTCCGCGAATATTAATCAGCGCGCCACCGCTGTTGCCACGATTAATCGGCGCATCGGTTTGTATGAACTTCCCATAAGCAGTGTATCCTGGGCGTTCCTTAGCGCTAACAATACCACGGGTTACAGTTTGTGAAAGGTTAAACGGAGTTCCAATTGCAATAACCCACTCACCGACTTCAAGTGCGCCCGAATCCCCAAACGGCAGCACAGGTAAATCATTCGCATCAATTTTGATGACTGCCAAATCTGTTCCGCCACCACCATCCAAGGCAGCATCACGTCCGACTAACGATGCCTCATATTTATTACCATCTGCCAGGGTAACAGTAATTTCATCCGCGCCTTCAATAACATGGTTATTGGTAAGGATATAGCCATCTTCACTGACAATCACACCGGAACCAATACCTTGAGTGGAACGGGGTGGTACTGGTTCACTTGGTGTACGCTCTCTAAAAAAGCGTTCAAACAAATCATCACCAAATCTGCGTCTAAACTCTTCTCTATCCATTTCACCTGGTGGAAATACTTCTACTCTGGGAACCGTACGTTCAACTCTTTGTTGTGATGTAACCTTAATTTGTACAACAGAAGGCTTTGTACGCTCAACTAAATTAATGAATGCGCGATTTGCGCGTTCTAAAGCCTGAAAATCTTCTAATTCTTTAGGTGTTTCATTCGTGTCACCAATTGCAGTCGGCACAACAAATTCGTCTGCGCCTTGATTAAATACAAATCCCGCTGCAACAGCAAGTCCAGCTAAGATTAAAAGTAGTGCCGCGCGTCTGCGAAGCATGTGTCTGAAATTTAACATGGTATAAAACCTCCAGTTATTTTTTACCAAGCCAAGTGGGCTTTTAGATTTTTTTGGTGTCTACGCCTAAAGACACACCTATTAAGAAATAAAGTTGCAAAAAAAATTGCGCGTAAAAATTAAGACTACTCACCGCGGGAAATTTTGTCCACATGCTCACGGACAATATATTCGGGACAGGACTTGATAAATAACCATGCGCCCGGTACCAAAATAATCAATGCTCCAATAACAATATCGTCAAAACGCCCCGCGAACAGCGGCAGAAAATCAAATATAAGATCAAAAGGAAAAACAAGGTAGGCAATCGCAAAGACACCTGCAAGAATTTCTGCGATAACCAGAATCGCCTTCCGATAGACTGGCACACGTTCATCACGGAAAAGACGCATCGTCAACCGAATGAAGTTCGGAAAATGGAGAAAGATACGTAGAAAACGAAATATACCTCGTCCTCTACTGCCAAAGAAAAAAGGATTCATGATATGTTAAGTTTATCAAAATTCATGGTTTATGTGCAAATTATTTTATTTTCATTGACAGGGCATTCAATTTTGGCTTATTACCCGTTTTAGTCGAAAAGTCGCTAACTGGAGGTCGTTTCTACAGCTATCCGAATTGTTTGCGTTTTTCTTGTCATTTCATTAGAATCATCTTCTTAAAAAGTTACCATACGGTAACTTTTTTCATACCGTGGTAACTTTTTTAGATTCGCTCTAAACCCAGTCTCTGATTATATTTAGAATAGTTTTCTTATTGTGACATTAATTTTTTATTTTGATTAAGCCAACTTTCACGATTTTTGCAATAATTATGACTAATACCAAATTACCCTAAATCGTAGGGGCGGGTCTCTGTGCCCGCCCTTACCATCGGCAATGAAAACAATGCAATTGCAGAATTCTGAATTATCAGCGCGTTTACATGAAGATTAAGAGATAAATTGGGTAATTTCATAGAGATGCTTGGTGCGGTTAGGAAACCGCACTTACCGCGATTGAGGGAACTGGCATTATCTGATTAAATACTTAAACTTCATCAAAACGCGCCTACCACTTGTGCGTAAGTCCTAAAGTAATTTCAACATTCTCTCGTAGAGGTTGTGCTTCAGATTTCTGGTCTGGTTGTTATGCGTTTAGGGATTGGTTTGTTTTTTCATGCTGATATTATACCTTGTTCTGTGTGGTGATCAGAGATCTTTGTAGTTTGCGGACAATAGATATCCAATATATTTCCAATAAGTTTGCAGAAAAAGTTGGGGATAGACGCGTTTTTGAATATCTGATGAGCGTGGGTTTTGTTTTCAGCATGGCGGTTGACGTGGATTTTTGGTAAGGAAGAAATTATTGGAGAATTGAATGGTTCTGATTCCATTGAATTTGTCTTGACATCTGTTCCTCTTGGGAGTATACTACCACAAATAATACCATTTCTGAAAATAAGACTTCATTATGAGATTATAGGTTCACACTGAGGTGAAGAATGTCCGAGGCGCAATGAATTGCGCGACTACAAACGCGTTTTTGTTAATGAAAGGCGATCAATTAGAAACGATATAACATATTACATACAGAAGGAAAAATTATGGCAACACAACTTGCAGCACAACTTTATACTTTGAGAGAATTCACCAAAACCGAATCCGATATTGCGGAAACCATGAAAAAGGTCCGGCAACTCGGTTACGAGGCGGTTCAATGTTCAGCACTTGGTCCGATTGAACCTGAAGCACTGAAAAAGATTGTTGACAACGAAGGCATCGCGATCTGCGCGACACATACCAGTTATGCACGGATGCAGGATGAGCCGCAGGCAATTATTGATGAACATCAATTGTGGGGATGTAAGCACGCAGCAATAGGCGGACTCCCCGGTGAATATCGCAGCACAGAAGGTTATGCAAAATTTGCAAAAGAAGCTTCCGAAGTTGCAGCACGACTTGCTGAAGGCGGTTTAACCTTTTCCTATCACAACCACAGTTTTGAGTTGGAACGTTATAATGGACGCACAGGGTTGCAAATTTTATATGAGGAAAGCGACCCGAAATATTTTAATAGTGAAATTGATACCTATTGGATTCAGCACGGTGGAGGTGATCCTGCTGAATGGATTCGCAAGTTAAAGGGGCGGGCGCATATCGTTCATCTTAAAGATATGGCAGTTGTAGGAAACTCACAACGATATGCAGAAGTCGGTGAAGGTAACCTCAATTGGACTGCTATCTTGGATGCGTGTGAGGACGCCGAAGTTGAATGGTATATTGTTGAACAGGATTCCTGCTATGAACGCGACCCATTTGAAAGTTTAGGTATCAGTCTTAAAAACTTGCAAGCGATGGGGCTTTCTTAACGCAAAACGCTGAAATTATAAAAACTTGGCAGAGCATTTAACGATTTTGATGTTCTGTCAAGTTTTTTTTGCAATTGCTTTCAAATGACTTGATCGCGATATATATTAACCTTGACAACTTCCCTATTTCATGGCAAAATCCTACCTAAAAAAACAAACGGAGAAACATAATGGCACAATCCGATATCCTTCAAACCATCCTCAAAGATAGCAACTACCACCTTGACCTCTTCAACGAATCCGAAGTCCAGGATTTACGCCAAAAGGTGGAAGGCAGCGAGAAACCTGGGATTTACTGTGATGTTCGGCGGAAAGCGGTTCAGCTAAAACCGGAGGAGGTTGTCCGTCAACTTTATGCAGCACGACTTCTCAAACAATATCGTTACGACAAAGATCGTGTCCGATTTGAACACTCTGTTAACTTCGGTAGAGAAAAGAAACGTGCCGATATTGTTATCCTTGACAAAGACCGCCCTGATACGCCCTTCATCATCGTTGAGGTAAAGAAGCCGAAACTTCAGGATAGTAAAGACCAACTCCGTTCCTACTGCAACGCGACCGGCGCGCCCATCGCTGTATGGACAAACGGACAGCAGATTTCACATTACCACCGAAAAGACCCGAATTACTTTGAAGAAATTACCGATATTCCCAACGCTGATCAAACCCTCGCCGACATTCTCAATGAACGGTTTACCCTCAAAGACCTCATTATCAAGGATAAACTCGCAGCGGAGCGAAAATCCCTAAAAGATATTATTCTGGAATTAGAGGATGAGGTGCTGGCAAACGCAGGTGTAGATGTTTTTGAAGAAGTTTTTAAACTCATCTTTACCAAATTGCATGACGAATTTGAGAGTCGTTCCGATAAAGAATATATCAACCGCATTTTGAGGCGGGAAATCAACACAGTTGTTCAGGAATCTACCGAACCTTACGGCTCCAGAGGTGCAGATTATGAGACTATCAAGAAAGTGGTTGAAGCGATACCCGATGACGATATGGAACGCGCGATGGAGTTTAGAAATACGGGGCAAACGGATAGCGAACTGAAGTCAAAAATTCAGCACCTTTTCAATAACGCAAAAAATCAGTGGAGAGGTGTTTTCCCAGAATATTCGGAGTTTGAACTTTCGGATACACATTTGGCAGTCTGTGTCTCAAGTCTGCAAGATGTCAAGTTGTTTAACTCTAATCTGCAGGTTGTTGACGAAGCGTTTGAGTATCTCGTCAGTAAGTCTGCCAAAGGTGAAAAGGGGCAATACTTTACGCCACGGCACGTGATTGATATGTGTGTCAAAATGCTCAACCCAAAGCGCGGTGAGTATATGATTGACACCGCCTCTGGCAGTTGTGGTTTTCCTGTGCATACCTTTTTTCAAGTTACAGGTTCACCTTTCACCAACGCAGAAATGTCCACACCTGACAAGCAGTATGTGCGTGATAATATATTCGGTATTGACTTTGACTAAAAGACGGTACGGGTGGCACGAACACTAAACCTGATTGCAGGTGATGGTGAGTCCAACGTTTTACACCTCAACACACTTGACTATGAACGTTGGCTCGACAGAACTGAGAAAGATCGCGTATGGATAATGACTTATGGCAGAGGGTTCGATCGACTCAAAGCGTTAAGGGCGGAAAGAGACCAAAATAGACTATTCAATTTTGATATTCTGATGGCAAATCCGCCTTTTGCAGGGGATATTAAAGAAAACCGTCTCCTCCACCAATACACCCTCGGCTTTAAAGGAGACGGTAAGGCGCAAAGCAAAGTGGGTAGGGATATTCTATTTATTGAGCGCAATTTAGACTTTCTTAAACCCGGTGGCAGAATGGCAATTGTGCTACCACAAGGTAGATTCAATAACATATCCGACAAGTACGTCCGTGATTTTATCGCTGAGCAAGCGCGCATCTTAGCGATCGTGGGTTTGGATACCAATACCTTCAAACCGCATACTGGCACCAAAACAAGCGTTCTCTTTCTACAGAAATGGAACGATGATCCAGACCAAGGACCGCTCTGTCCGAAAGTTGAGGACTACCCAACCTTTTTTGCTGTTTCCGAAAAAGGTGGCAAGGATAATTCTGGCGATTATGTGTTCCTTCAAAACGAAAATGGGCAGTACAAGTTGGACGAAAACGGGCACCTGATTGTTGAACACGATCTACACAATCACAATGGCGAACTACCAGATGGGATTGCCGAAGTTTTTATTGCATGGGCAAAGGGAGAAAGTTTAAGTTTTTGGCAGTAATAACCTGAATTAAATCCCTTGATAAGGGGCAGGACCCTATAGCGATAGCGTATGGGGAGTGGGAATCAACACTAAATACGCATTTGGTATTTAGTGGGTTAAAATTCAACAGTAGATCAGAACGCTTTTAGGAGAGCAATAAGAACACCAAGTACAGCAAGTCCAGCTGTCACCGTCCATTGAAGCGTCTTAATCCCTGCCTCCAGGCGATCCAGACGTTGTCCATTAGACCGAACCTCATCGCGTAGCGAGTCTAAATCCGCTTTATCAGCTTTTTGGTCTAATTTTTCATTAACAGACTTCAGTTCTGTCTTAACATCGTTGACATCTGCCTTGAGTTCTGTCTTAACGGCCTTGAGTTCTGCCTTAACGTCGCTGACATCTATCTTATCGGCTTTTTCGTTTATGACATGATCCGCGCGTCCCTCAAGCCGCTCCAATCGGACACCTATCTCTTTGAGTGTCTGTAATAATAATTCGTTGAAATGATCTGACATCAGAACCCTCCTACATTGTAGGATAACAGAAATTCGTGGTGGATGTCAAGCAATTATTAGGAATATTAATAATGCAGTATTCAATCGTTAATTTTAGTGAAGTAAATTTGCACAAAGATAAGAGGTTAGATGCAGATCATTACCATCCCTACCATTTGGAAAATCTTAGAAAATTTGAGAACAAGTCACAACCACTCTCTGAATATATCACACATATATCTGGCGGTGCAACACCTCTTGGAGCGGTTTACCCAGAAGAAGGCGTCCCTTTTCTGAGAGTACAAAATATAATGCCAAACTACATCTCAGCCGCAGGCATAAAATATTTATCCCTTCTCAAAACCAAGAAATCATAAGAAGCCAATTAAAGAAAGACGATGTTTTACTGACTATCACAGGCGTTTCCTATGGAAAATCCGCAGTTGTGACAGATGAGTTTGTCGGTGCAAATATTAATCAACATTCCGTAAAAATGACGGTTAGAAATATCTCACCTTATTTTTTGTCTACCTTCCTAAACTGTAAATACGGGTATTCACAATCTACAAGGCACGTAGTAGGAATTACACGTCCCGCTTTAGATTATTCAGCTATAAAGTCTTTTTTAGTCCCAGAATTAGATGGAAAATTCCAAGAAACAGTAGCGAAATACTGCACTCAAGCAGAGAAATTAAGAACAGATTCTAAACAACGTTATACCGATGCACAAACCCTCCTCCTCTCCGAACTCGGGCTCACCGACTGGCAACCAAAGCAACAGTTAACCTTTGTTAAAAACTTTTCAGACATGGAATCCGCTGGACGTATTGACGCTGATTATTTTCAACCGAAATATGATGAAATCGTCAACGCTATTAGAGATTATCCGGACGGTTGGGATACGTTAGAAAAACTGGCGCGCTTGAAAGATAGTAAATTCAACCCTGAGGTCGAGACTGAATACAAATACATTGAACTTTCAAACATCGGTAGTAATGGTGAGGTAACAGATTGTATGGTTGAATTAGGACAAGATTTATCGACCAGAGCGCGGCGCAAGGTAACCGCAGGAGATGTTATTATTTCATCTGTTGAGGGTTCATTGGATAGTATCGCCTTGATAACTGAAGAATATGATAGTGCGTTATGTTCAACTGGATTTCATGTTATCCAATCAGATGTGCTTAAATCCGAAGTTTTACTCGTGCTTTTGAAAAGCATTGTCGGGCAGTTACAACTTAAAAAAGGTTGTAGTGGAACAATCCTAACTGCTATTAACAAGGAAGAATTTAGTAAGATTGTCGTCCCAAAAATTAGAGAAGAGAAACAAATTGAGATTCAAGAAAAGGTGCTTGAATCCTTCAACGGACGCAAGCGTGCCAAAAACCTCTTGGAATATGCTAAACGTGCAGTTGAAATTGCTATTGAACAGGACGAACAGGCTGCTATTGATTGGTTGGAATCTGTTTCACAGGTGCCAGATGCTTAGCGTGTGTCCCTTCAATCACCAGAGGATTCTTAAGAGCGTTCAACAAAGAGCTGAACGTATCTAATAATCGTGTAGCATCCTCATTAGAGAACATATTTAAAAGCGTTTCGGTATCAATACCAGTTCGTTTGCAAATTTCAACAACTCCACCTTGTGATTCTATAAAGACCCGAAGCTCCTTCAGGAAGAAGGGCAGATCGCCATCAGCATGGTATTCTTCCAATGTCAATTGGAGATAGTTAATTGCTGCCTCCGGATCATCAGCAAGTCTTCTAATTTGATACTCGCGCCAGCTCCCCATTTCTCTCATTGATGTGTCTCCTTATATTCCCGCCAATAGGTTTTTGCGATTTCAATATCCCCTTGTTGTGATTTCCTATCCCCACCACAAAGCAAATAACAATATGAGAAGTAAGCGTGCCAAAATAGATCCGATATCCTGGTCCGTAGTTTATTCTCAGTTCATATAAATCGCTACCCAACCTTTTACAATCACCGAAGTTTCCCTCTTGTAGACGTGCAATTCGTCTCTGAATGTTTGCGCGTGTTCTTTTATCTTGGAGTTGTGTCAACCACTGACGGAACGGGTTACGTCCTTCTGGTGTGATATAGTTCCTGACCTCTCTGGCAATGACTTGCATATTTTGTAAGTATAACACATCTGCACGGCATTTTCAAATTATGCATCTTGAAGGGCTGTGTAAAGTTTTTGTAGAAATCCGCCCTACAGTGGAAAACGCCGCGTAATCATTGCAAATTGAACCTATGTAACCAAATTCTTGACTTTTCCACCAATTTGTGATACTATTAATTGGGTAACTATGGTAGATTTTAGAATTAATTGAATCTGTGGACAAGCGAGGTTAGGAAACCTCGCCTACCGGTGAATGTCCGAGGCGCAATGAATTGCGCGACTACAAACGGCGTAAATTCTAAGAAGATGTTCACTTGATTTTATAATTCACTATAAATTTGAAAACGGGGCGTGGCGCAGCCCGGAAGCGCGCTTGAATGGGGTTCAAGAGGTCGCTGGTTCGAATCCAGTCGCCCCGATTTGCCCATTTGCAGTTAATAAGAATATCAGAAAAGAGGCAGTTGTAGTCGTGGATAAATCGTGTATCAATGTAGGAATTTTAGGATGGGGAACAGTCGGCACTGGTGTTTCCAAGATTCTGATAAATCAGAATACGCTCATATCCAAAAATAGTGGCATCCAACTATGCGTAAAAAAAGTCGTAAAACGGACACTTCCTGCTTCGCGAGAGGGGATAGAACTTCCCGCTGACTGTCTAACTTCCGATCCTGCTGAAGTTGTTGACAACCCAGAAATTGATATTGTCGTAGAGCTTATCGGTGGCATTTCCGAAGCACATTCACTCATTACTCGTGCGATTCAAAACGGTAAGCACGTTGTGACAGCAAACAAAGCTCTCTTGGCAGAACATGGAGGTGAGTTATTCCAATTAGCGAAGAAACATCAGGTGAGTCTCAATTTTGAAGCAAGCACAGCGGGCGGCATACCAATTATCAAAACGCTCCAAGAAAGTTTCACGGCTAATCAAATTCAATCTATCTACGGCATTGTTAACGGCACTTGCAACTATATGCTGACTGAAATGAATGAACGTGGTGTTGATTTTGCTGATGTGCTTACAGATGCCCAAGAGAAAGGTTTTGCTGAAGCGGATCCCACACTTGACGTTGAAGGTATTGATGCTGCCCAAAAGTTAACACTTCTCATTGCGCTCGCCTACGGTGTGAATCTCTCAGTTGACCAATTTCATGTTGAAGGTATCACAGACATTTCTCAGCAAGAGATTCAATATGCACATGAACTCGGCTATGTAATCAAACTGCTTGCTATTGCGAAATTAACCGATGACAATCGTGTGGAAGCGCGCGTACATCCAACACTTCTGCCAGAACGAAGCCTATTAGCAAACGTTGGCGGCGCATTTAATGCTGTCTGTGTTATCGGATCGGCTGTCGGCCCAACACTTTTTTATGGACAAGGGGCAGGTGAAATGCCTACTGCAAGCGCTGTTGTGGCAGATATTATTGATGCTGCAAAATCTATCCAGTGGGGTGTGAGTTCACCAATCTCTCAAGCATGGCTTTCGAATTCGGAGACTGAAATTACTGTCTGTTCTATTGACGATATTGAGACACGCTACTACCTCCGCTTTGTCGTTATTGATCGCCCAGGCGTTTTGGCAAGTATTGGCAACATATTAGGAAACCATAATATCAGTATTGCTTCAGTTATTCAAAAAGAGCCTCACGGCACCGATACCGTTTCACTCATGATGCTAACGCATAAGGCACGAGAAAAAAATATGAAAGCCGCGCTTAAGCAGATTTACACACTTGAAGTTGTCAAAGGCGACGCGAAACTTATTAGAATTGAAGAAGAAGTAGCCTTTTAAGTCCACCAGACAAAACAATGAAAGACACGTTAGTTTTTGACGCAAGAAACATTCGAGACGGGGTCTTCAATAATCATGAAGTAGAAATCCTAACCTCGCAGCTTGAATTGGATCTTGATGATGTCCAATTTATCAGTCCAGTGCGGGGCACCGTTCAACTACTCCGTCACAGCGAGGATAATATTTACGTCAAAGCTGAAGTATTCACGGATATTGAAATGCAATGCGGTAGATGTCTTGAACCTTTTGAGGAAGACGTCACAGCAACTTTTGAGCTGCAATTCACGCCAGTTCGCAACCCCGAAGATATAAAATCTGAAGGAGACGGAGAACGCTACTATGATGGTGAAACGTTTGACATCTCTGAAGATGCCCGACAAGCATTGGTAATCCAGATACCAATTTGGCCTCTCTGCTCACAGACCTGTGAAGGCTTATGCCATGGATGCGGTGTAAATCTCAATGAAGAGCATTGTACTTGTCAAAATACAGATAAAATTGAATCTGAAACGCCCAGTGTAAATTCACCTTTTGCAGTGCTCCCACAGTTATTAGAAACAGCGAAATCGGAGAACAAATCCAAATCAAAAAATCGTAAGGAGATAATTTCTAAAAATGGCACATCCAAAACGTAAAACATCAAAATCGAAAAAAAGAATGCGTAGAAGCCATCATGCACTTCGGAGCCAAGTTGTTACAGGCTGCTTATATTGTGGAGAAATGATGGTTTCACACCGAGTCTGTCCGCATTGTGGGCACTATAAAGGGAGATCAGTTCTAAAGTCTACAGAAGAACAGTTGTAGGTAAGACACCAGCGTCTCAATTCTCGCCGATTAAGCCTTCACACTGTGTTGATTCTTCTAAATCGGCTAAAAAGGATTTTTTAGCATGGATCGATATACAGCAATCATAGGGACGGGTTCTTATCTACCTGAAACCGTTTTAACCAATTCTGATCTTGAAAAGATGGTAGATACCAGCGACGAATGGATTCTTCAACGCACAGGTATTGCTGAGCGACGAATCGCCGAAGACGACATCGCCACTTCGGATCTCAGTGTGCAAGCGGCACGATTAGCTATAAAAAAAGCACAAATTGACCCACTCGAAATTGAAATGATCCTCGTTGCTACCGTTACACCCGACACATTTTTTCCATCAACTGCTTGTTATGTGCAGAAAGGGATCGGTGCTAAAAACGCGGCAGCAATGGATATATCCGCTGCATGTGCAGGATTCTTATATGGGCTTGATTTAGCAAATGGCTTGATTGTATCTGGACAGTATGATACTATACTTGTAGTCGGAGGCGAAGTTTTTAACAATATCGTTGATTGGAACGATAGAAACACATGCGTCCTCTTTGGAGATGGGGCAGGCGCTGCCGTTGTCCAAGCAACTGAAGAATCGAAAGGAATTCTCGCCTCTTACATCGGATCTGATGGGGATTATGCTGACATTGATCTACTCGGTATACCCGCTGGTGGGTCCAGAATGCCGGTAACATCAGAGGCAATTGATCAAAAACTGGATAAAATTCAGATGAATGGGCGCGAAGTTTTCAAACTTGGGGTTCGTCTCATGCCAGAAGCAGCACAACGCGCCCTAAGCAAAGCAAACCTCAGTGTTGAAGATATTGATTTGTTAATACCGCATCAAGCAAACTTGCGTATTATTGAAGCGGTCGGCGATAGGCTCGGTGTGCCACGAGAAAAGGTATATATAAACGTTGACAAATACGGCAATACCTCAGCAGCAACGGTAATCATCGCATTAGACGAAGCAATCCAGGATGGACGCGCAAAACCGGGGGACCTGATATTGCTCGTAACTTTTGGTGCCGGCCTGACATGGGGAAGTACGCTTTTAAGATTGTAAACTGCACTAATTGTTGTTACGTGCCAGATTTAGGTTTCATTTATAGTAAAATCTAAAACATGTGAACACTCCCTGGTAGATGCGGTTTCCCGCCAAATACCACACGCGTATTTGGCGTTGATTCACTATATCTATGAGACTAAACAAACACCGGTTCGGTTGGGAAACTGAACCTACCACAGTGTCCAAATAATTATTGGTTCCTATAAGCGCCACAGACAAAATGACGCAAATCGCCTTTATTTTTCCAGGACAGGGTTCACAGAAAGTTGGTATGGGATCGGAATTGGCACAGACTCACGCAATTGCCAAAACCGTTTTTGATGAAGCAGATAATTTCTTAGAAAGGTCATTAAGCCAACTCTGTTTTGAGGGACCAGCAGCAGAATTAAAACAGACAGAAAACACACAACTCGCTATTTTAACGTGCAGCGTCGCTACGTTGCAAATTCTCACACAATTGGGGGTTGTACCGAAGATTGTAGCAGGCCATAGTTTGGGGGAGTATTCCGCGCTTGTAGCGTCTGGCGTTCTTGAATTTGTGGACGCGTTACAATTGGTCAGTGCCCGCGCACAGTTTATGGCAGAAGCGGGTAAAAAACAGAACGGCACAATGGCAGCAATCCTTGGCATGGAGGCAGCGCAGCTTGAACACTTCTGTGAGAGGGTTGATGGTGTGGTGAAGATCGCCAATTACAACTGTCCAGGACAATTGGTAATTTCAGGGGAGGTTGATGCGGTTAATCAGGTTGTCGCTCTTGCATCTGATGTAATTGGAGCGAGAAGATGTCGTCCCTTGCCTGTCAGTGGTGCTTTTCATTCGCCACTGATGGAATCAGCGCAACAAAAGTTTCAAGATGTGCTTGACTCGGTAAAGCTAAATCCACCGCAAATTGATATAGCGATGAACGTAACAGGCGAGTTTGCAACAAATACGGATGACATCAAACACTTACTCTTTCAACAGATAACACAACCTGTCCAATGGGAAAAGACACTGCACACTATTGAGGAAACCGGAATCACAGATTTTATAGAGGTTGGACCAGGACAAGTTTTATCTGGTTTAGTGAAACGGACACTGCCCGAAAGTACTGCCTTGAACGTTGAAGATGTTGAGGCACTTTCACTCGTGACAGATGAATATGGAAGTGGTGAATAAATGGAACAGCGTGTTTTTATAGAGGATATGCTGAATGGAAAAACCGCAATCGTAACAGGTGCGTCGCGTGGTATTGGTGCAGCAATCGCCCACAGACTATGTGAAGTCGGTGCAAACGTCGTTATCTGCTCGCGTTCTATTGAAAGTGTCTCCCAAACCGCCACTGCGTTGAAAGACAAAGGCTACACCACGCACGCAATGGCAGCCGACATTTCCAAAAAAGAAGATGTTGAAACGCTTGTTGAAGAAACACTCGAACAGTTTTCGCAGATTGATATCCTCGTGAACAACGCTGGAATTACACGGGATATGTTGCTGATGCGTCTCAAAGATGAAGACTGGGATGCTGTTTTACAGACAAATCTAACCGGAACGATGTATTGCACCCGCGCTGTTCTTCGTCCTATGATACGCCAAAAAAGTGGGCGTATCATCAATATCTCGTCAGTTATCGGATTGATGGGAAATGCAGGACAAGCGAGTTACGCTGCAGCAAAAGCTGGCATCATAGGTTTAACAAAAACGACTGCAAAAGAAGTTGGTACACGGGGCATAACTGTAAATGCTATCGCCCCTGGATTTATTACAACCGACATGACAGCGCAAATACCTGAAGAATTTCAGAAAAAACTGCTTGAACTTATTCCATTACAGAACTTTGGCACGCCAGAAGATGTCGCAGACGCTGTCTGCTTTTTGGCATCCGATGCCGCCTGTTATATCACCGGACAAACCTTTCAGGTTGACGGTGGCATGGTGATGTAGCTTATATCTCTAAATTCTGTCAATAGGCAGCAAAATTTGTATTCTTAATAGTTGGCTTACCGTAGGGGCAGTTACTAAAAATATGGGACTCTCCCTGCAATTAACCTTGATTTTTAAATTAGGAGCGGACCCGGCAATCATTCAATTGTCGTTGATTTATCCGCCCGTTTGATAGGAGATTAAAATAAAGAAATGGCTACGAACGAAAAACGACTTATTGAAATTATTGCCCACCAACTCGGTATTGACGCAGATAACGTAACACCTGATGCTTCATTCATGGAAGACTTGGGAGCGGACTCGCTTGATCAAGTTGAATTAGTCATGGCACTTGAAGAGGAATTTGACCTTGAAATCCCTGACAGTGATGCTGAAAAGATACAAACTGTTCAAGATGCCCTTGATTACCTTGATGAGCATGTATAAATTCACATAATTTGACACATCTCTTGAGGGCGTGTAGCCGAAAACTGCTGTCCTCTTGACTACTTAAGAAAAGGATCGGTCTCGTGGAGCGTGTAGTTATTACAGGAATCGGAGTTGTCAATGCGATTGGCAATACGAAAGAAGAATATTGGGATGCGCTTGCTGTCGGTAAAAACGGAATCGGACCTTTAACCTTTTTTGATGCAAGCGAATATCGGACTCAGATCGCCGCTGAAGTAAAAAACTTTGAAGCGGAAAAGTATCTGGATAAGAAAGCTGTCACCCGTTTTCCGCTTTTCATTCAGTACGCACTTGCTGCTTCAATGATGGCGCATGAGAATTCGGGTATAGACTTGTCTGAAGTTGATCCCTATCGCGCAGGAGTCCAAATCGGTTCTGGTGTCGGTGGCATCGGTGTGCTTGAAGAAAACGCAGCAGTACTTATTGATAAAGGTCCTAAACGCGTCAGTCCATTTCTTGTGCCATTTATGATCATTAACATGGCATCGGGACAAGTGTCTATCCATTTTGACCTCAGAGGGCCCAGTTCTGCGTCTGTCACTGCTTGTGCAACTTCTAACCATTCCATGGGTGAATCATTTCGCTTGATTCAACACGGATATGCGGATGTGATGTTTACAGGTGGTGCTGAATCAGCGATTACACCATTGGCTGTTGCGGGCTTCTGTTCAATGCGTGCAATGTCCGAACGTAACCATGAACCTGAACATGCTTCTCGTCCATTTGACAAAAAACGCGATGGGTTTGTTATGGGTGAAGGCGCGGGGGTTCTTATCCTTGAATCACTATCACATGCCCAAAAACGTGGTGCCTATATCTACGCTGAGGTAGTCGGTTTCGGAATGACTTCGGATGCGCACGATATGGTGAGTCCACCCAAAAGCGGTGAAGGTGCAGCTAAAGCGATGGAATTTGCGCTTAGTGATGCAAAACTGCCGATAGACGCCGTTGACTATATCAATGTACACGGCACCTCTACGCCAATTGGCGATGTTGCCGAAACTAACGCTATTAAATCCCTCTTTGGTGAACGCGCCTACAAAATTCCGATTAGTTCTACTAAATCTATGGTTGGACATCTGCTCGGAGCAGCGGGTGCGGTGGAACTTATAGCCTGCATAGGTGGTATGGAAAAAGGCTTTCTACCACCGACTATTAACTACGAAGTGCCGGATGAAGAGTGTGATTTAGATTACATTCCGAACGAGAGTCGTGATGCCAAGATTGAAGTAGTGCTCTCCAACGCCTTCGGTTTCGGCGGACACAACACCTCTATCGCTATCCGCAAATTCTCCGGTTAGCCGTGTCTCTGTCCACTTCTTACCATTCAAATTCTGTGCATTCAGCATATATTGGCTTCGGAAGCAACATCAACGATAGACTTTCGTATATTGAGGACGCTATCCACGCCTTATCGCAAGCGAAGGGAATCACCTTACAAAAGATTTCCTCGCTCTACAAAACCGCCCCGGTCGGATACGAAACGCAGGCAGATTTTCTAAATGGTGTTGTTGCAATCAAAACCAGCCTTTCCCCTCACACCTTGCTGCACACCTTAAAACAGATCGAAACCGACGTTGGTAGGCAACACCGCGCCCGCTGGGGGCCGAGAGAGATTGACATGGATATTTTAATCTATGGAGATATCTGCCTGCAATCCCTCTATCTTATTATCCCGCACCCAGAGATGCATCTCCGCCGCTTTGTGCTTGTCCCGTTAGCTGAAATCGCTCCAGATGTTGTCCATCCTGTTTTCAATGAAACTATCCAAACTTTACTTGAGCGTCTTGAGGATGATAAGTCCGTTGTGAAAAATAAAGATTATGATTTTTCATCCTACCCACCATCTTAATCAAATTTTATCGCACAATCTGTCAGTTTGTGCTACCTGTCCCTGTCAAACACTCTTCTTTTCTTATAGACTTCCATACTGCAATCTGATATAATTCCTTCAACGACTTAAGGAGAGTAGAGAGATGCGATGGTTTGAAACCCGCGGACCCGTGTACCCTGAGGATAACTACGTTGTCGCCCGAACAGAAGAACTCGCGGATTTTGTAGAGCGATTGGAAAAGGGGAGATACATAGTCCTCTTTGCGCCACGCCAGACCGGTAAAACTACATTTTTCCGAAACGGACTCGATACACTTGAAAATAATGAAGACACATATTTCCCAATACAACTTAATTTTGAGGTGTACGTAGACATTGATGCTAATGTCTTCTATGGTTCTTTCTGTAACGAAATTTGTAAAAAAATTAGGGACGTATACCAAAAACGGAGAGAAAATCTCTCTGAAGAACTCAACCAATTTTTGGTGAGTGCACAGATAACCGATTCTGTTTCAATGTTAGAGTTCTTTGAAACTCTTGGAAGTTTGTTGGAAAAGCAGCGGTTTGTCATGATTATTGACGAATTTGATGCTATTCCACCACCTGCTTTACGAGGATTTCTACATACACTCCGTCAAATTTATCTTTCCGAAAAAACCCGATGTCCACATAGTGTCGGCATTGTCGGTGTCAAGAGCATCACACAACTGAATTATGATCGCTCAATATCTCCATTTAATATCCAAGACGAATTCAAATTGCCCAATTTCACACTTGAGCAGGTGCAGGAACTTCTTTCACAATATACGGACGAAGTTGGACAACCTTTTGTCTCTGAAGTAATAGTATCTATCCACAAACAAACTGCTGGACAACCAGTGCTTGTCAATCGATTTGCGCAAATTCTTACCGAAGAATTGGACATCCCGAAAAGCGAACCAATTACAATGGAACACTTTTCAAAAGCACACGTAAAACTCCTTCGCGAACGAAACACCAATATTGCCCATCTGACGACCAATATCCGTAGAGATCGGCGGTTTGAGGCATTACTCATGAAGATCGCTTCTTACGATGAAGGGGTGGAATTCACCCTGCACAATGAACTCATCAGTGAACTAACAACTTATGGCGTAATCACCGAAGGTACTGATGGAATGTGTGAAATTGTCAATCCAATTTACCACTATTGCATTATGCAAGCATTCAAACCTGCGGTTAATGGATTAGAACAAGATTACTTACCTGAAGAAACCCATGACGGATTTAAGGATTATCTCACATCGGACGGACATATTCAGATGGAGGCACTCCTTGACAACTTCCGAGACTTCATTGCACGCGTAGGGTTCAAGATTCTACAAGTGCCAGAAACACCACAAGAATACGTTGGGCAACATCTACTCTTCGCTTATTTGAGGCAGTTTGTTCAGATTATAGGTGGCACTATGTATCTTGAGGTTCAGACAGGGCGCGGCAGAATGGATATCCTAATTCTCCACAACCAACAAAAATACATCGTTGAAACAAAAATATGGGGTGGAGATACTCGCTATCAGACAGGCAAAGCACAACTTGCCGCGTATGTTAGATTGGAAAAAGCACAAGAGGGGTATTATGCCGTATTTGATCATCGGAAAACACCGGAACCACGAGTGGAAACTGAAACATTTGATGGATTAACTATTCGCAGTTACGTGATTCCTGTGGTACAAGAACTTCCTTCATCGATTCAACCATAATCAAAACTTGCAATTACCAATCAAGTATAGTATAATCTTTAAACATTTTAACCTTGAAATAGGTTGACAATCTACCTCATACACACATAAAAAATGAACATACACGAATACCAAGCCAAAGAGATTTTAGAGTCCTTTGGTGTTAGGACACTCCCTGGCAAAGTCGCTGAAACACCAGAAGAAGCGGAAGCCATCGCGAAAACAATTGATTGCACTAAATACGTTGTCAAAGCACAAATTCACGCAGGTGGGCGCGGAAAGGGTGGCGGCGTTAAACTCGCAAACTCTACCGCTGAAGTAAAACAGCTCGCCACGGATATGCTCGGCATGCAACTTGTAACACCTCAGACAGGTCCCGAAGGCAAACTTGTCAGAAAAGTTCTTATTGTCCAAGCAGCAAAAATACAGAAGGAATTCTACCTCGCCATCTTACTTGACCGGGAAACATCACAACTCACCCTCATAGGTAGTGAAGAAGGTGGTGTCAACATAGAAGAAGTTGCGGCACAAACTCCCGAAAAGATTATCAGAACACAGATTCATCCCGCCTTTGGGTTAACCGAGTTCCAAGCGCGGGAGTTTGCATACAAACTGATCACTGACACAACCTATCGGCAGCTTATTCCAAGTGCCGTTGAATTGATTACCTGTCTTTACAATGCGTTTGTTGAATGTGATTGTTCACTGATAGAAATTAATCCGCTGGCAATTGTAGGTGAGGAAGATAACTTAGAAATCGTAGCACTTGATTCTAAGGTCAACTTTGACGACAACTCCCTTTGGCGAAATCCCGATATTGCTGCGATGCGTGATCCGCATGAAGAAGACCCCAGTGAATTAGAGGCGAGCGAATCTGGCTTAAGTTACATCCGTCTTGATGGTAATATCGGTTGCATGGTAAACGGCGCGGGATTGGCAATGGCAACGATGGACATAATCAAACAGAAAGGCGGCGAACCTGCAAACTTCCTTGATGTTGGGGGAGGTGCATCTGTTGAGGCTGTCGCACATGCCTTCCGTCTTATCCTTGCAGACGAAAACGTGAAAGCTGTTCTTGTGAATATTTTCGGCGGCATCATGAAATGTGACACCATCGCCACCGGTATTGTTGAGGCAGCAAAGCAGGTCAAACTCAACGTCCCACTTGTGGTCAGATTAGAAGGTACAAACGTGGAACTGGGAAAACAAATTATTGCCGAATCTGACTTGAACCTTCAACTTGCAGAGGGGCTTTCTGAAGCGGCGGAACTTGCTGTGACCGCAGCAAATGCCGCATAGAGGACTTTTGAACGAGCGAAGTGAAAAACAAGCCGCATCTGACGAGTTAATCTTACCACATCAACAATTTGACATTGTGGCAAAAGACCCGTTTTGTAACTTTCCGGAGGATATGTTCCAATTTCTAATGGATGGGAATGATTTTGAGTTTATTGAGCATGTAGACAGCAATTTAACCACTGTTGAAGTTCGCCACATGGACATCCTGATAAAGGTGCTAAGGGATGAAAAACCTGTTTTAGTACATTGTGAAATCCAGACAGACGATAGCACACATCCAAACATGGTTCAGCGGAATGTAGGCTATCTCGGCAGGTGTTTTGAAAAATATGGGTTACCGATCTATTCTTACGTGCTTTACCTTCGGTCAACTGCGGGTGTTAGAGACCCAGGCGGATATTTTCAAGATGTGCCAGGACATCGCTTCATTGTTGAATATCAAGTAATTCGGTTAAACGAGATTGACGGTGAGGAAATTCTTCAGACACAGCAGCCAGGACTGATGCCATTTACACCTTTGATGAAACCACCTGTCAATATGTCAAGCGTTGAGTGGACGACACATTGCGTAGAAGTAACGCAGTCATTGTCCGTGGATACAGCGGCACGGAATAATTTACTGGTAGAACTATGGGTAATGAGTGGTTTAAGGCATGAACGTCAAAACCTATTAACAATATTATCGGAGGACATTGTGAAAGAATCGTCAGTTTATGAAATGATTATTGAACGTGGTATGGAACGCGGTATTGAGCAAGGTAAGCAGCTAGGCATTGAACAAGGTAAGCAGCTAGGGGCCAAAACAAAAACTATTGAATTTATCACGGATTTACTTGACAAGCGTTTTGAGATGAGTACTGCCGAAATCTTAACGCCTTTGCTTCAACCGATTGACGATTTAGAACAGCTCAGACAGTTGTTTCATGAAGCATTAGAAGTGGAACATTTAGAAGATTTTATCCGGTCAGCACAAACGGCTCAAAATGGAACATAGTGGGTATTGAAGAATCGCTAACGGAGTCATTAGCGGTATAACGTATATCGCATAGAAAAGAAAAAATGGCAAAACTTGAATTAGCAGATATAGACATTACTGGAAAACGGGTTCTCGTGCGTGTGGACTTTAACGTCCCCTTGAAAGATGGAAAAATCACGGACGAAACCCGTATTACTGCTGCTCTGCCCACCCTTTTAGACCTTATCCATCGGAATGCGAAAATCATCCTTGTTACACATTTAGGCAGACCAACAGTAGGATCATCCACAGATCGCGAAGAACTTTCTACTGCGCCAATTGCTATTGCACTTAGTCAAAAACTGGGAAAACGTATTACACATGTTCAAGATTGCATCGGTGAAGATGTTCAAAGTGCTGTTGAGTCGTTGGAAGGTGGTGAAATCCTACTCCTTGAGAACGTTCGGTTTTATGCAGAAGAAACAGACAACGATTCTGAGTTTGCAAAACAACTCGCCTCACTTGCAGATGTTTATGTTAACGATGCTTTCGGTACTGCTCACCGTGCACATGCCTCAACAGAAGGCGTGACACACTACTTGACAACATGTGCCACAGGTTTACTCATGGCACGCGAGATACACTACCTCAGCATGAGTCTTGAGAACCCCGAACGTCCATACATAGCAATTCTCGGTGGTGCCAAAATATCAGATAAAATCACACTGATTGAGAATCTATTAGGAAAAGTTGACAATCTGCTTATCGGTGGTGGTATGGCTTATACGTTTCTTGCTGCGATGGGAGTTTCTATCGGGAACTCGCTCGTTGAAAAAGAAAAACTTGATGTAGCTGCATCCTTAATAAAGAAAAAAGGGTTTGCAGATACCGTTCTCCTACCAGTTGATCATATTGCAGGACAAACGTTTGACCCTGAAACCGAATCTCAGATTGTAGATGAAGTGGCTGTCCCTGACGGATGGCAAGGATTAGACATCGGCCCCAAAACTGTTGCCGTGTTTAGTGAACGAATTGCCTCCGCAAAAACAGTTGTATGGAACGGTCCTTTAGGTGTCTATGAGTTCAAAAAATTTGCCCAAGGCACAATCTCGGTTGCTAAAAAGATCGCTGCTTCCGATACAGTAAGCATTATCGGTGGTGGTGATTGTGTTGCAGCAATTCAACAAGCAGGTGTCGCTGATCGGATTACACATGTTTCCACCGGTGGTGGCGCATCATTGGAGTTTTTAGAGGGAAAACCTTTGCCGGGAATTACGGCATTAACTGACAAATAATCAAAGCGAAACTAAAATATGTTTGATAAAATTACGCCTCGTAGTGAAGACTACTCAAAATGGTATACACAAGTCATCCGCCAAGCAGAGATGGCAGATTACGCCCCCGTGCGTGGGTGCATGGTAGTGCGTCCTTACGGTTATGCGCTCTGGGAAAACGTCAAAGAACAACTGGATATCCGCTTCAAAGCGACAGGACACCAAAACGCCGCTTTCCCGCTTTTCATTCCGATGAGTTTCATTGAGAAAGAAGCAGAGCATGTAGAGGGTTTCAAACCTGAACTCGCTGTTGTTACCCACGGTGGCGGCAAAAAGTTGGAAGAGCCGCTTGTTGTACGTCCGACATCCGAAACCATCATCGGCTATATGTATAGTCAGTGGATACAATCTTACCGAGACTTGCCCGTGCTTATCAATCAATGGGCAAATGTGGTGCGATGGGAATTGCGTCCCCGCCTTTTCCTCCGAACGATGGAATTTTTCTGGCAAGAGGGACATACTGCACATGCCACGCATGAGGAAGCAATGGAGGAAACACTTCGCATCCTTGACATTTATACCGATTTTGCTGTTAACGAAGCAGCAATACCGGTCATTCCCGGTCGTAAAAGTGATAGTGAAAAGTTTCCCGGTGCCTTAACCTCCTACACCATTGAGGCAATGATGGGTGATAAACGCGCACTCCAAGCAGGCACATCACACGATCTCGGACAGAACTTTGCCAAAGTCTTTGATATACAATATCTGGATGCGAATCAGAAACAACAGCACTGCTGGACAACCAGTTGGGGTGTTAGCACCCGAATGATTGGCGCGATTATTATGACACACGGGGACGACCAAGGCTTGGTTCTACCCCCACGACTTGCTCCCACGCAACTTGTTATCGTACCTATTATTCCGAAAAACAAGGATGAAGTGAAACAGGTCGTCACACAAACCGTTGAAACTATCTGTGAGACGTTAGGCGATATCCGATACCATGTTGATGACCGATATGAGTATTCTCCGGGTTGGCGATTCAACGAATGGGAACTTAAAGGTGTGCCATTGCGGATAGAGATTGGTCCACGCGACATTGAAAATGAACAGGTTGTTTTTGCCAGACGAGATATTCCCGGTAAAGAAGGCAAAACATTTGTCCCGATTGCCAATGTTGCTGAGACAGCAACGCAGCTGCTTGACACAATTCAGGCGGATATGCTCAGGCGTGCAACAGAATTCCGAGATGCAAACACCTTTGAACCAACAGATTACGGTGAATTTAAAGAGATTGCTGAAAACGGGTTTGCACGTGCATGGTGGTGTGGAAACGCTGAATGTGAAGATAAGGTCAAAGAAGATACACAAGCGACTATCCGATGCATCCCGATGGAGCAACCTGGCGGAGATGGTGCGTGTATTGTCTGCAGCACGTCAGCGAAAGAGATCACAATTTTTGCACGCGCATACTAACATAACCCAAGTTTCCACCTAAAAAATTATAAACGAATCTTATTGGAAAAAAATAAATGAAATACGTTATCTGTGCAACACCCCGCACACGCAGCACCGTTTTATGTGACTTGTTGGTTTCATCTGATGTAGCAGGGTATCCGAGAGAATACCACGAAGGACACGAATCGCTAAAAGGCTTGGACATAACCGATCCAGCAACATATCAAAAATACGTATCCGTTTCCACTTCACCGAATGGGGTTTGTGGTATACAGGTCATGTCCACAGAAAAGCATATCGTTGAAAAGTTTATAGATTTTAAAAACGTAAAATGCATCTGGCTCCGCAGAGAGAACAAAATAAAACAAGCCATCTCCCTTTTGAAAGCGCACAAACGCAATTGCTTTTACCAGACAGATAAAACCCGGAAAAATGACGATCTCAATCAAATCAAAATTACGCGTGATGAGATCGCATACAGCACATTTGAATTGACTGCACAGGATATGTCGTGGGGATATTATTTTGAAGAAAACAAGATTATTCCCCTAATAATTTGGTATAAAGACTTAGAAACAGAAACACAGCAGAAAGAGACCCTCAAGAAAGTCTTAGATTTTCTTGATATCTACGATACGCCGAATGAACCTAAAGTTTGGGTTACACGTCAGGATGCTAAATGGGATGAGGACTTATATAAGCAAATCGTGGATCCCTATCGGCTATGAATCACTATTTAATCCAAGTTGCTACCCTCGCTGATGGGTGGAGTTGATTTGGCAGAATACCATACGCGTATTCTATATGATAGAATTAGTCAATGTCCAAACATAGTCTACATAAGGCAGGGCTATACTTATTGCCTTCCTTTATGGTGTAATATTCAGATTTATTTCTTTATGCCTTCTATAGAATTCTATGAAGTTTTTATCAAAGTTTATATCAATATTGTAGTTCATGAGAATATCAAGTCCGATAACTCCATCTATAAACATGTTATCAAAATGTTCATTACATAGAACTTTATGATCTCTATATTTTGATCCAGCAAAATCAATCTGTTTAACTGTAATTATCGATAATGGTTGTGTTCCGCCAGCAGTATCAAAATCTTGGGGGATACCATGTTGTAGTAGGTCATATCCTAATTCTATTGCTAAATTTTCGCTAATTCCACTTATTGTTGCACCAGTATCCAAAACAAGTTTTATGTCTCTATAATTAGAATCAGGAATTCCATGTATCTTATACCAGATTCATTTGATTCATCGTCTTCACATACCGCTCCGCTGGAGCGGAAGACAGAAAACTCCACGTGCTATAAACACTGGAAAAACAAGACGGATTCCGTTAATTTGGTATTACATCTAATCGTGATCTGCCCATTTCTAAATTCTATACGTGTTTTGTAATCAGGGACCAAAATAATGTCCTTCTTTAAAGCAAACCCTTATTGCACTCTTTATGTTGCAACAAGGGTTTGTGCTTGAATTATTTAGAGTTCTTCGGTTTATATGAAGTTATCCTATGTGTCCGTTTATATTTTGGATTTGTCCATTCACCTGTGAACCTTATAGCTGCACCACCAATAAATTCTTTTGAAACTTTATGAATATCATCACGTGACGGACTATGGACTTGAACGATACCAGATATAAGTTCATCCGTTTCCTCACAGATAGCAGGTTCAATGATGAACAACCATTGGTTAGGATATTTCTCTACCATTTCCTGTGTTGTCAAACGCTCACGTGCCATTTTACTGAGTCTCCTATTGTGAGTTTTGTGATTATTTTTTGTCCGATTATGGACAATAGTGTTACACTTTAATATTATGTCTTATTCTGTCCGTAGAGTCAAACCTTTTTCGGGAATGCACCGTGCTTGCATTTCTTGTCTCGTTATGGTAAACTCCGTTATTGAAGACATCAATAGGTCCGGTTTTATTTGGAGAATTACAAATGCCAGTAAATTGGAGAAATTACATTGTTAGCACGCCAGAAATATTACCAGGTAAACCGCTTATTAAAGCCACGAGGATTCCTGTCCGTCTCATTCTTGGTTACTTTGCTGCGGGGTGGACCACAGACGAAATCATTGTTGCCTTTCCAGATCTCAAAACAACGCAGATTTATGCTTGCCTTGATTATGCACGCGACTTAGCAGAATTTGAGGAAGTTACATAATGGGATTGCGGTTTTATTTGCCGAGCAGTGTATGCCTACTATTGTGACTGAATCCCTGTGCAGTACTGGATATGAAGTAATGCCACTAAAAAATTTAGGTTGTTTCTCATGAACAATATAAAGTATTTAGGCAAAGTAGTGCTGATTTTTTTAGGTGTAGTTTGGTTAGGATACTCTTTTAGTGGGTGCTCACATAATACTCCTTTACTGTTCGCAATGTTGATATTGCTGTGTATAAATACAGTGCTTCTGGCAGCTTGTTTAACAATCTTACTCATCAATATACTTAAAAAATGATGAACTATAAAGAGTATCCTCTTAATTATCAAGTGTATTGCTGTACTGACGCTGTAGTGTGATTCTTATGTTAGGGAATCATATCTCTACAGAATGAACGTTCAGAACTGAACCGTATTTTTCACATGATAACCAAATTGAAAGAACAAGGAGCGTTAGGCTAAAAATCATAAACGAATCAATCGGAGGAATTAAATGAATTTCAAACAGAAAATCGGATATATGGCAATCGGGTGTCTATTCACATTAGCAGGTTATTTCCTTGCTACATTGGGCTCAGGAGGGTTTGCCCCACAAAATGCGTCCGCACAAGCAGGAGACAAACAGATAATTGATGAGATCGTCTGTAGAGGGTTGTCGATTGTCAATGCGGAAAATAAAATTATCGTTCGCTTGGTTGCAGATGCTGAGGACGAGGGAGGCATGATATCCATTTCCAATAAAGTAGGTTTTCCCGTTGCCACCTTGAGTGTTATTGAAGAAGGTGGTTCCCTAAGTATCGCTAATAGAGTAGGTCAAGCCGTTGCTGCCTTGATTGCTGAGGATGAAGGTGGCAGCCTGAATATATTTGGTAGTAATAGGAATAAAAGTGGTGCTCGCTTAAGTGCTAACAAAAATGGCGGCGTTCTAACTGTCAGGTATAAGGGAAGATCGAAAAGTTTTTATTAACCAATTAAAAAATGAAAACTGAACACACCCGTGATCTACAATCCAGAAACGTGGGATTCCCAAATACGATCTCACCTACAACACGTCCTACATATAATGACAAAAACTTTACACACCCTGAGAAGAACTTAACATGCACTACACATCACAACAAAATGATTGGTTAGTTCAACCCTATAGCCAACCCGCTTCAGTCCAAGAAACGGACAATCAGATTATTCTCGGTAATGGACTCATTCAACGAAGATTCGTCACCGCACCGAATTTCGCAACGGTTGCTTATACAAATCAAATTACCGAGAGCAGTCTTCTGCGTGGCATCAAACCAGAAGCGGTGCTTACGATTGACGAACACGAATTTGAGGTAGGTGGCTTAAAGGGGCAGCCAGACTACGCCTACCTTGATGATGATTGGATTGCAGACTTGACCAGTGACGAGAACGCATTTCAGTTTCACGAATACCAAGTCGGTGAACCTGAAACCCGCTATCCGTGGGTACGCAGGCGTTCTACGACACCATCAGTCCATCCGCCAGAGGGTGCGACACTGACAGTTGCGTTTTCACCGCCGCCCTCCCTTGACTCCCTGCAGGTTTGTGTGCATTATGAACTATATCAAGGTATTCCAGTACTGTCCAAATGGATCACTATTCGCAATGAGGGGCAAAAACCTATTCAGATTGATGCCTTAAGCTGTGAAATCCTTGCTGTCAACGAGCAGGAGAAGCATCGGCTACATGTCGAGAGCGATTATGCATTTAGCAGAATGGAAACGGCACAGTGGGGACCAGATGCGGATTACCTGACGCAAGTAGATTATCGCTATCAGATGCCGCTGTTGATGACAAGCCACTATCCGCTCGGTCCGGGTGTGCTACTTCAACCGGGAGAGACTTTCACAAGTTTTCGCACCTTCGAGATTCTGCATGATAGTGATGATCGTGAACGTAAAGGACTTGCACGCCGCAAGATGTTTCGCACGGTTGCACCGCAGGTCACGGAGAATCCTATCCTCATGCACGTTCGGAGTGCTGAGCCAGACGCGGTCCGTTTAGCGATTGATCAGTGCGCCGAAGTCGGATTTGAAATGGTGATTATGACCTTTGGAAGTGGATACAATATTGAGAGCGAAGACCCGGAATATATCGCTACGATGAAGGGATTAGCAGATTATGCACATAGTAAAGGCATTCAACTCGGTGGCTATACGTTGATGTGTGCTTCGCGGGGAGTAGGTGAGGATTACAACTGTATTGACCCAGAAACCGGGCAACCCGGAAGTAGGTTTGGGCAGAGTGCTTGTCTTGCGAGCAGTTGGGGAGATGGGTATGTCCAACGAGTGTTGAATTTTATGGATGCAACGGGTATGGATATCATAGAGACTGATGGACCTTATCACGGTGATGTATGTGCTTCAACGAAGCACGAACACCATAACGGCTTAGCGGATTCGCAGTTGCGGCAGTGGGAAGCGTGTGTCCATTTTTACCACGAATGCCGAAAACGCGGTATCTATATTAATTCGCCAGATAATTATTACCTCAACGGTTCAAACAAATGCGGTATGGGCTATCGCGAAACGAATTTTAGCTTGCCCCGCGAGCGACAAATTCTAATTGCCCGTCAGAATATCTACGATGCAACTTACGAAAAGACACCGAGTATGGGTTGGATGTTCGTCCCGTTAGTGGAGTATCACGGTGGTGGACAAGCCGCGACATTTGAGCCACTTTGCGAACACCTTGATGACTACGAAGCCCACCTTGCACAGAACTTCGGCAGTGGTGTGATTGCGTGCTATCGCGGTCCCCGGCTTTTTGATACTGAACAGACAAAAACTGTCGTTAAGAAATGGGTTGGCTTTTTCAAAAAGTATCGTCCAATATTGGAGTCTGACCTGATTCATGTGCGTCGTCCGGATGGAGGCTCTATTGATTGTGTGCTACACGTTAACCCGCAAATTACCCCCTGTGGACTCGCGATGCTCTATAATCCCACGCGGACGGAACAACAGATCACTTTGAAATTACCAGTCTATTATACTGGATTGTCTGAAACTGCCAAGATTCGTGAAAAAGAAAGAGAACTCAAACATTACAAAATAGACCGAAACTACAACATTGAGATTCCAATTGAGATGGAGGCAAAAAGTATTAGCTATCTCGTTATTGAGTAAAAGAATATGAGCATACTTGTCCACAAAAATACAAAAGTAATAGTTCAAGGAATCACAGGACGTTCTGGGCGTTTTCACACAGAACAGTGTGCCGATTACGGCACGCAAATTGTTGCTGGTGCAGTTCCCGGTAGAGGTGGAACTGATGTGAACGGCATCCCTGTGTTTGACACCGTAGCAGAAGGCGTTGCTGAGACAAGCGCAGATACCTCTCTGATTTTCGTTCCTGCGCGCTTTAACGCCGCCGACTCTATCATGGAAGCCGCTGATGCCGGTATTGAACTGATCATCTGTATCTCGGAACATATCCCTGTGCTTGATATGGTAAAGGCAAAAGCGTTCCTTCATGGCAAACAGACACGGTTAATCGGTCCGAACTGTCCCGGCATCATCACACCCAGCGAATGTAAAATCGGTGTGATGCCCGCGTTTGCTTATTCCCCCGGTAACGTCGGTATTGTTTCACGAAGTGGCACATTAACTTATGAAGCTGCGTATCAATTGAAACAACTCGGTATCGGGCAATCTACCTGTGTCGGTATCGGTGGCGATCCTGTGATTGGGACAAACTTCGTTGATGTTCTCAAGCTTTTTGAGGAGGACGATGGGACGCATGCCGTTGTTTTAATCGGGGAAATCGGTGGCACAGCTGAGGAAAAAGCAGCGCAGTTCGTCAAGAACGAAATGACAAAACCTGTGGTCGGTTTTATCGCTGGACAGACTGCCCCACCCGGCAAACGGATGGGACATGCAGGTGCAATTATCTCAGGCGGACAAGGCACCGCTGCAGATAAAATTGCATCACTCAAAGATGCCGGAATCGCTGTTGCAGACGACCTCACTACCATCGGAGAAACCGTTGCGGAGGTCTTGGCTTGATACCTGGGAGGTGGAACATAATGGCATTTAGTGATTTTAAAGCGATCCCCGAAGTCCAAGAAAAGTTTGGAATCAGACACATTGAAAATGATTTTATAGTGGTTGAGGAAACGGCGGGTGCCCCTTCAGCACAATTTCAAGAGGAATTAGAATTTAGTCGACAACACATTGATGTTTTCGTTTCCGAGGGGGCTCGATGTGAAGCGATTATCTTCCCTATTTTACGGGAAGTCTACAAAGGTTATGCTGAAAACTACGCCCTCTGGATAAAAAAACCGATCACTTATGATGAGACTTTGAGCGGCACGCCAGATTACTTTATCTCAACACGATCCGAGTTGGGTATGCTCGTTGTCGGGATACCTCTAATAATGCTGGTAGAGGCGAAGAAGAACGATTTTGAACAAGGATGGGGGCAATGTCTTGCTGAATTGGTAGCAGCACAAAAAATAAATGCCGATTTGGATGTCCCTGTCTATGGAATTGTGAGCGATGGAACTTGGTGGCAATTTGGGTGCCTTCTCGGCGATGCTTTCACTCGAAATAGAACAAGTTTTAGCGTGGATGATTTGTCTACACTCTTTCGCGCGATTCATGCTATCTTCAAAGCAGCAAGCGAGACACCTAAGCAATCCTGATGCCTTTTATAGTAAATTATGTAAATAAATTCACATATATTCTGTAGGAGCGATCTCCGAATCGCGACGAAACCACTAATAGTCGGGAATCGGAGTTCCCTCGGACAGCTATAACAGCAGAACATCAGAAACTCGCGGAGACAAGACTTAGCGTGCATAGCACGTTCTACAGTGTGTGCAGATTACTTAGTTGGGAGCCTTTTTGTGAAGAAAAACATCGGTTTCTTGCACTCGAAAAAATATAAACATGAACCCATTACCGTGCTCACCTGCTACGATTACCCCACCGCTTGCATGCAGGACGAAGCAGGTATTGATATCGTGTTTGTCGGGGATAGCGTCGGCACGAATATCCTCGGCTATAAAAGCGAAATGGAGGTGACGATGGCTGATATGCTGCATCACCTCAAGGCGGTGCACCGCGGTGTGACAAATGCTTACCTGCTCATTGACATGCCTTACGCCGCTGACCGCAACGCGAAGCAAGCCGTTGCAAATGCAAACCTCTTTTTAGATAATGGTGCTGATGGTGTTAAGTTGGAAGGCGGAACAGAAAAAGTCCCTATCGTTACTGCACTCACGGAGCAGGGAATAGAGGTTTGCGCGCATATCGGACATAACCCACAAATCCACGGCACAAAAGCGGCGACACACGGCAAAACGGTTAGCAAAGCAAAAGAACTCGTTCAAACTGCAGTGGCACTTGCAGGTGCTGGTGCAAAACTTATCGTGCTTGAAAAAATCACTGAAGAGGTAAGCCAAATCATCACGGGGACGCTTGATATTCCCACCATCGGCATTGGGGCGGGCAGATACTGTGACGGGCAAGTGCTTGTTATCAACGATGTTTTAGGGATGGGCACCCTCTTCAAACACGCCAAACGCTATCAGGATTACGATCATCTCACCTTTGAAGCAATATCGCAATATATATACGACGTAGAAAACGGAGATTTTCCAAGAGATGAAAATGTCTCTCACATCGCCCCTGACAAGTTAGCGCGGGTTCAGAAGTGGCTGGAATCAGAAAGGTGATACACCTCTATTTGTTCTCCTACCAATCCGAACCCTTGAGGGCTTCATCCCAATCCCACAAAAGAATTGTGCCATCTTGCCCCGTGCTGACGAGTGTCTTGCCATCAGGTGAGAATACCAGCGTCTCTACTGGTGCTGAATGCCCATCAAGTATAGTGAGTTTGTCCCCAGATTCAACATCCCATAACTCAATTCCACCGTTTCTAAGACCAGCAATAAGCAAAGAACTATCTGGTGAAAATACTAATGATTTGGCACCATTGGAAACTTCCTTAAGACATTCCATTTTATTAGTGCTCATTATGTGGATTCGTTTACGACTTGCCACGGCAAGCAAGGCACCATTTGAAGAAAATGATAAAGCTTCAATCTCAGAATTCTGTTCAGTAAACAAAGTTAACACAACTCCAGTTTCTACATTAGACATCTGAACTTTTCCTTCCTTAGTTCCACTAACAAGTTTCTTACCGTCTGATGAAAATATCAAAACATCTACATCTATTTTCTTGTCTGAGAGAGGAATATCAAAGAAAGAGCCAATTTCCGTATTCCATATGCGAATTTTTTTAGTGAAACTTGCTCCGATCGCAACCTTTTTTCCATCAGGTGAAAAAGACATAACTGAAGGAATGCCTTCACCTGGATTCTCCAAACGTATCAACTCGCGCCCTGTGCGGGTACCAATCAAACGAATTAGTCCATCTAACACTGACACCGTATGCATTGCGCCAAATCCTGGATCGAAAATTATATCACTATCTGCACCAATGCTGACAAGTTTCATTCCATCAGGTGAAAACGCTAAAGTCTGTAACGAATCCCGATGTCCTGTAATTTTGAGAGAACTTTTTTGAGACGTTTTTATATCCCAAAAGGTCATTATGCCATTAAGTGCAACACTCGCAAGCGTGGAACTGTCCTTAATGAAAGCCACTGCTTTAACCCACTCCGTATGTCCAGTGATGTGAGTTGGAAGAAGAGATCCAGTTTTTATATGCCAGAACTTAATAGTACCATCTGTACTCCCACTGACGAGGGTGCCACCTTCTGGTGAAAAAGTTAAGGCAGCGATACCGTTAATATGTCCGGTGAGTGTCGCCAACAATTCTCCCGTGATAGTATTCCACAGTCGTACTGTCTTATCAGTGCTTCCGCTTGCGAGCATTCTTCCATCATGTGAAAATGCCAATGTAGTTATCCAATCTGTATGTTTCCGAAGGATAAACAGTCCATGATTCTTAGAGGTATTCCATAATCGTACTGTTTTATCCTGACTCCCGCTTGCGAGCATCGTGCCATCAGGTGAAAATGCTAAGGCGAAAACGTGTTCTCCCGAATGTCCTTTGAGAGTAGATAATTTTTGCCTGATTGTCGTGTCCCATATCTCAATCTTCCCGTCTCTCATTCCAATTGCAAATAAATCTTGTGTAAGCGCGTATGGTTCCTTGCCGTACTTTTTCTTATGCTTCTTCCATCGTCCTTTAATCTTCTCTATATTCCTCTTCTTGGTCTCAATATCTAACCTGCCAATTTCGTCGCCTGAGTTCCCCAAACTGATAAGCGTTTTGCCATCTTTAGAGAAACGTAATTCTGAAGCAGGATACAGCAAACCAGTGAGTGCAACTTTTCTACCAGTCGCTACTTCCCACAACTGGAGTCTCTTCCCACGGAACCTACCACCTATCCCAAGCTTATCCCCTCCACTGGCAAGAAAACGTCCATCTGGGGAAAATGCCAGGGATTGACACGCACCAGGGAACATGGATATTTCTTCGCCTGTTTTCGCATCGTAAAGCCACACACCGATATTACTACCTACCGCGAGTTGTGTGCCGTCAGGTGAAAACTGCATCGCATTAATTCCACCTTTCCCTAAACGCGCTTTCGCCGCTTTCGGCAATTCCCATTTTGTCCAATCTTCCGCTATTTCGTCTGCTTGTGCCTCCGCAATTGCTGCGGAAGCACCATTAGGTTGCTGCTCAGGGTTATCGCGTTTATCCAGTGCATCAACATTTCCGATTTGTGTCCGTACATCTGGCTTAGATTCTAAGTTTGCGACTATTGGCGCGTCAACGATCTCAACCGTCATCTCTGTGGTGGCATCTAAACTATAAGGTTTTTGAAATATTTGCAAGTATTTGCTATTTCCAAAACCGAGCATGAGCAACACCACTACCAACGTTGAAGCAGCAATTGCCCATGGCACTAACGGTTTACTGCCGACTGGTGTAGCGGGTTTGGTCCGCGAAATCTCTTGCATGATGTTTTCTGTCAGATTTGGAGTGATTTTGAAATTGTCTAAAGCCTCTCTTATCATCGTTTCCTCCTTCTGTAAACGCTGCTGTGCGCGGCGCAGACGACTCTTAACCGTATTTGCCGATACACCTAAAAACGCACCTATTTCTGTACACGACATCTCTCCGAAGTAATGCAAAGTCATGACAGTACGTTCACTTTCTCCCAGCTTCGCAAGTAGTTTTTTGACGACATCGCGTTGTGTTTCTACGGTGATCCGTTCGTTTTCCACATGCATATATTCAGAATAGGTGGCTTCTTCAGGCTGTGCAACGTCCCTACCTTCTAACAACTGCGCTCGTAAATGCTTTTTACGCAACCACGTGCTGCAACGGTTCGCTGCAATCACATAAAGCCAACTTGCGAAACGCTGCGGTTTCTTAAGCTCGCCTAATTTCTGATACGCTTTCAGAAACGTATCCTGTGTAATCTCTTCGGCTGTGTGAAAATCTCCGATTTTCCGCCACACAAGCGCATGAACCTGTTTTTGATATTTTTCCACAAGTTCTGCAAAGGCGGTATCATCGCCATCAAGAGTCCGGTGGATTAATTGCACATCGTTGTTTTTCATGGATCACCTCCGATTTCACCCTATAGTGACGCCACGAAACGGTGAAACGGGTGCATAATTCTGCAAATATAGGAGTGTGTTTAGATAAGAGGGTTCTGTAGGTCGGGTTTCGTTCCTTAACCCAACCTACGCATTAACAGGTACTACGTCAGCATACACATAAGTCGGAGGATTAGGACTGCTGGAATGAATTTTGTCATCTTCGTCTTTGGCTGCAGAAACAATATCTCTCTGCACTATTCTGCCCGGTTTCGCAGCAATAGGTGAACTAAACATCGGTCCATCAACTACGCAGGTATGGAATTCCCCGTTTTCACCGAGCGGGTCCACCTCATCTGGTAAGTCTGCAAGGAGTTCGGTATCAAACCACCTTCCTGCAAACTCTGCGGGGACTTTGGTAGGATTGAGGGCAGTGATAATCGCGCGCATGCCAGAAGTAACCATCTTTTGCGCGAGTAATGTTGTATCCTCACCCCATACCGGAAAAATCGGTGTGAAGCCGGTACCGCTAAGTTTCTCCTCTCGGTACGCGCGAATGTCTTCAAGGAATAAATCACCAAAAGCGAAATGCGAAGCGGTCAAATGCTTTGGTAATGCTTCTACTTCTGCAAGAAACTTTCGCATCGCCGCTTCGTATATTTCGTTTGAGCAAGGATACGGAATCGGTATCTCGTATAACGGCACGCCGAGTCTTTCTGCTTGCTGTTTCAAAACCCACGCAGGTGTAGAGTGAATAGAAACACGGTCAAATGTCTTTGTGACAGTGGTAAAGACTCCACGCACATCGTATCGTTCTGGCTGTTGACGCAAAGTGTGAAGTGCCCACGCAGAATCTTTCCCTGAGGACCAGGAGACCAGAACTGGCATGGGCGACTTGTCTTTTATTTTATTTCTCATGATTGAGATTTTTTCTCCAATTCGCATCTATAATTGGTAGGTTGGGCAGAGCGAAACCCAAATCAACGCTATGAATGCGCTTGTGGCATTCAGCCAAATCAACGCAACGTGCGCGTGTGGCACGCTGCGGGTGTCAATTTAAGCATGAATCCCTGTTCACATCGTAGGGCGGGTCCCTGTGCCCCGCCATGTGTCTGGATTATGTTAAGCAACGGGCGGGCACAGGGACCCGCCCCTACAAGAGGTGGCCATTTGGAGGAAATCGCGCTTACAAAGCGCTCCCACAAGAGAAATTCAGCAAATTTTTCTTAAGTTGACAGTTAATAGGCAGAACCCAACAAATTTCAAAAGAGGCGCAATGAATTGCGCGACTACAAACGCGGTACTTCCCAAGATGCACTTGTAAGCGCGCCTACCAGCGAGAGCATGTATTTTACAGAGCCAAAAAGTTGCCTAACAAACTCTTTCCAGCAGCTGTCAAAATAGACTCCGGATGAAACTGTACACCCCATACAGGCAAAGTCTTATGCCGAAGCCCCATAATTTCGTCCTGATCTGTCCATGCTGTGATTTCCAAGCAATCTGGCAGTGTTTCTTTTTTTACAATCAGCGAATGGTAGCGCGTCGCTTCAAATGGATTATCCAAACCCTCAAAAAGTTCAGCACCATTGTGCAGTATCATTGAGGTTTTACCATGCATCAACCGATCCGCACGGACAACCTCACCACCAAACACGTCCCCAATACACTGATGCCCAAGACAGACGCCTAATATCGGCACTTTTCCTGCGAAATGTTCTATCGCATCGTTGGATATGCCTGCTTCTCGCGGTGTGCAAGGACCGGGTGAAATGACAATCCGCTCCGGTTCCAGCATGTCTAATTCCTCTACCCCTATTTTCCGACTGCGATGCACTTCCAATTCCGCACCGAGTTCACCAAAATATTGCACAAGATTGTAAGTAAATGAGTCGTAATTGTCAATCATCAAAACCATCTTTTGCCTCCTATAATAGCAGAACTTGTTGCCACCTATGTAGCACAACTTTAGTTTGTGCATATTAGGACGCAAACTGAAAGTTTGCGCTACGATATTTCACGAATAATGAACTGTTCTCTATTAAATAGATAGCAACTTAGGTTATAATAGCAGCCCTTGCTGTGCCATTTCAATAGCAGTGAGCATTGCCCATGCCTTACTGACGGTTTCATAATACTCATTTTCAGGCACTGAATCAGCAACGACACCGCCGCCCGCTTGCACATAGGCAACACCATCTTTGATAACCGCAGTTCGGATCGTAATCGCTGTGTCCGCACTACCAGAAAAACTGAAATAGCCAACTGCCCCACCATAAGGACCACGACGTGTCGGTTCCAGTTCGTCAATGATCTCCATTGCGCGTATTTTTGGTGCGCCAGAGAGTGTGCCTGCGGGGAGGCATGCCCGAATAACATCAAAAGCGGAAAGATTATCACGCAGTTTTCCAATAACATGCGATACGATGTGCATCACGTGTGAAAACTTTTCAACTATCATCAGATCGGTTACTTCAACGGTATGGTATTCACACACCCGACCAAGATCGTTTCGCCCTAAATCGACAAGCATGACATGCTCTGCGCGTTCCTTCGGATCAGCAAGGAGTTCTTGTTCCAATTCAATATCCTCTTCTGTGGTCTTTCCGCGCGGGCGTGTTCCGGCAATCGGAACAGTCTGGACAAATCCATCTTCCACACGCACCATCATCTCTGGCGATGCCCCAACAATGTCAAAGCTATCAAATTTTAGGTAATACATATAAGGCGATGGATTCACCACCCGCAATGCACGATAAATATCGAACGAGTCAACGGATACCGGACGGCTAAACCGCTGTGAAGTTACAACCTGTATGATGTCACCTGCGGCAATATATTCTTTGGCGCGCCGTACAACGTTTTCGTAAGCAGCCTTTGTGAAATTTGAAGGCGGGTCAGGCACAGTTTCAGCAGGACTACCTGAACGATCATCCGTCCTATTTACTAAGTGCGCTTCAGAAATAGATTTTAGTTTTTCAACCAGCGCATCAATCTTCTCAACAGCATCGGCATAAGCAGCATCTAAATCCCCATCAATGTGTGCATTTGCCACAACTTTAATCTGATGATTTACATGATCAAAGATCAGAATTGTCTCTGCAATCATAAAAAAGCAATCGGGAAGTTGCAGTTCATCTTCGGTATCATCTGGCAATTCTTCCACGAAACGCACCATATCGTAACTCATAAAACCGACAGCACCGCCGTGGAACTGTGGTAAACCGTCAACACTGACAGGTTGATAATTCTGCATTACCTCCTCCAAGGCTTTCAGCGGGTCTTCATACTGCGTAGACACCTTTTCATCCTTTTCCAAATACTCAATGGTAACATGATGTCCTTTGCTTTGAAAAAGGACGGACGGTTGGCTCCCCAAAAATGAGTAGCGCGCAACGGTTTCACCACCTTCAACGCTCTCTAATAAAAACGCGTAATCATTGGGCATCAATTTGTAGAAGGCGGACACCGGTGTCTCCATATCTGCCAAAATTGGGCGATATACCGGTATCGTGTTGCCTGTTTTCGCTTTTTCCTTAAATTCCTCCAAAGTCGGATAATACATTGAATAACTCCTTTTCGTATCCTTAACATCAAAATCTATTCTCTAAGTCCTTATACCAAATTAACAGTATTCCAATCTATAAGTGCGGTTAGGAAACCGCACCTACCGTCCAAAAATAAGATAAATCGCGTTAATTTGGTATTACACCGTAAGGTAACAAACACTGTTCTTTGTTATATCAATGGTAGGCAACCCAATTATGCAATTCCTGATCTGATGCCAAGGGACGAAAGTTAGGAATATCAAAGTCTAATAGACAGCATCAGCATCAAAAATCTTTTCACCCACCACATTTGTTGACTCACCATCGGAGGAGACTTCCCGAAAGAAGCAGGAGCGATAGCCGGTATGACACGCTGCCACCTTCTGCTCAACTTTAATAAGCAAGGCATCGCCGTCACAATCAACTGCTACAGACTCAACAGTCTGTGTATGCCCTGAAGTCTCCCCCTTTATCCACAACTTTTGGCGGGAACGACTCCAGAAACAAACACGACCAGTTGACAAGGTTTGTTTGATTGCTTCCGCATTCATATAACCGACCATCAGTACTTCATTATTTGTCTGATCCTGAATTACTGCGGCGACCAAACCATCGCTATCATATTTTAGTTCCGATAAAAATTTCATAGTTTCTCCTTCGTCATATTAAAAACAAAAAACCTTATGCCACTGAGGTTCGTGTGCATAAGGCTTAATAAGTAACATCAAAAATAAAATAGATCGAATTTTGCTTAGCGCGCACACTCCTCTTTAATGGAATTGGAACGCCACCAATGCCAATAATTGAATATGCTATGCAAGTTGGAGTGTGAACGGGTATATTTCATTTTTTAGGTCTTCGTAGTCAAAGTTCTCTTACATATCATTTACAGCGATTTTTAATATAATACCACATTTAGATTCTATATGCAAATAAATTTAGAATTTTCTTATAGTGAAATGCATAATTATCTTGATATTGGCGAGGTTAGGAAACCTCGCCAGCGCGAGTGTGTGGGAATTGTTATTCATTGAAATGTGAACATATTTTCGGATTTTACTATAAACCCATTTAGCTTCAGTTATTGACGAACTTCCTCATGGGCATTTCCCCATCCCATTCCAACGGACGGTTCTCTAAATACGGACGCAGCAGCTCTCGAAGACGCCGATGCGCATGATGCAAGTGTGTTTTGACCGTTCCTTCTGATCGATCTATGAGGACCGCAATCTCTTTAATCTGAAGTTTCTGATCATACCGCAATCTGAAAACACGTCGCTGTTTCGGAGCAAGTTGATTTACCGCCTTGCCAATAATGTCTCCGAGTTCCTCCATCTCAATTAGATGAGATGGAGATGGATACTTGCTAATCAGCATCAACTCCTCCGGACCTCCCGTTAATTCTTCAAATGCAACAGTTTTCCTCCTGCTCTGTTGCCGTAAAAAATCAATACAGCAATTCATGGCGATGCGGTAAAGCCAACTATAAAAAGCAGATTCACGTTTAAATTCCGGTAACGCCTTAAAGGCTTTCAAGAACACTTCTTGACAGAGGTCTTTTGTCGTTTCAGCGTCGTTAATATGTCTGTAAATAAGTTTTGCAATGCGGGTCTGATATTTCAGTACGAGTGTGTTAAAAGCACCTATATCACCGTTTTGGAATCGGGTTACTAACTCATGTTCATCAATTAATTCTAATTCATCGGCAGATGGCAAATCTAAATGTCTTTTTGTGTCTGGCATTCTAATTCTCCATAATGGGTGCGAACATTTTTGGGCTAATTGGACAAATGCGCAAGTGTGAATAACTTTAATTTATACACCTTAAGTGTTTAAATGTTCCCACATCTTAAACATTTAGACATTTTTATTAGCTTTTTTGTTCATTTTTAAGATATCCTCTGGCAATTCATTCTTCTCAATTATCTTATTGTAACGACTTGTGCCAGTTAACATTTTGTTTTGTTGGTTTTCACATATATTTGCATTTGTGCTATAAACATATCGTCTCTACCAAATCAACGCCAAATGCGCCAAATCAACGGTATGAATGCCTTTTGGCATTCCCCGTATGGCATTTGACGGGACTAAAGAGTGCTCGTCCAATCATTTTCTATAAACATATCGTCCCTACCAAATCAACGTCAAATGCGCTTATGGCATAATGACTTACAAACATTTCTTTTGTGAAATAAAGTTCTACAAATGGTTATTTAGCACAACTCGTTATTGTAGGAGCGAGCTCCAGCTCTCGACCTTTCATCTAAAACGTGTAATAAACCGACAATTGAATGTCTCTACTACACATCCAGAGGCATTCAATTGTCGAGTTTTCTAATCCAATAGAAAAAATAGCGTTTTCAAAGGTTAAAAGAGGCTACGAATGCCATACGTGCATTTGGCGTTGATTTGGCAATGAATTGCGCTTGGTGAATGTGCGTCCGACATTTACATTAAACGCTTTTGTTGTTAAATCGGGGTTACAAACCCCTCCTACAAGAGTGTTACGTGACAATTGAATGTCTCTGCTCACATATCCGGGGTGTGTGTAAAGTTTTGTAGAAATCCGCCCTACAGTGGAAAACGCCGCGTAATCATTGCAAATTGAACCTATGTAACCAAATATTTACACAAACTATAACATCGGGTAAAGTGTTGACATCGCCTTAGCTATAAGGAACACCTCTATGCGCCGCTACAGCATTCAAACCAAAATTGTCCTCCCATTTTTGCTGCTTTTCGTTCTTGTTTCTATTCTTGTGCCGTTAATAACAGTTGAACTTTTCGTGTGGAAATATAGCGAACAGTTTACCCGTGAGACACAAGAATGGCTTAACGTAATTATACATACCGGCTACTTCCGCGATAACGAAAAGGTAAAACAGACTTATAGTGTAGAGATTATGATTTTTGGGTCTGATTACACACTCAATTCTACCACCCTAACAGAACTCCCCGATACCGAGCAAACCGCGGTGAATCTCGCAAAGAAGCTGCAGCTCGACAAGGTCAAGCAAACATTCCAAGCAGCAGATGCTTCATCTTTCACGCAAGATGTTACGCTTGGTGGTAAGCATTATAAGGTGTTTTACCGTTTAGTGCATCCCGGACGGTTTTACTGCGTGTTACGTCCGATGGAGGAAATTGTAGACGCAAAACGCACCCTTACATGGTCTATGTTTGGCATTGCAGCCTTTGTTACTGTCCTTGTTGCCTTCATCAGTCATCGTATTGGCAAAAACTTATCAGAACCGATAAAAGATTTAGTCGGTTTTACTGAACAGGTTGCCGAGGGAAATCTTGATGAGCAATGTGAAGTTAAGACTCATGATGAAATAGGTGACTTAACACTTGCGTTCAATCAAATGACGCAAGAACTCAAGCAGTCAAGAGATAAACTGATTCAAGCTGAACGTTTGGCAACAGCAGGGAAAATGTCCGCTTCATTTGCGCATGAAATACGGAATCCGTTATCATCTATGCGGATGTTATCGCAGATGTTAATGCAAAAACCGGAGACGTCAGATGAACAAAAGCAATCGCTGCAATATATTCTTGAGGAAATCGAACGGATTGACAACATCGTCAAAGGTTTGATGGATTTCGCCCGTCCCACAACACTTAACCTTGAACAACAAGCGTTAGTGCCTGCCTTACAATCCGTTTTAGCTTTGATGGAAGCGAACTTAACACATCATCAGATTCAGTTAGTATCGGAACTTGTTCCCAATCTCCCCGATTTTCAGTTTGATTCAGATAAAATTAAACAAGCATTTATGAATGTTGTGTTAAATGCGATGGAAGCGATGTCACAAGGTGGCACATTAACTGTGACTACGTTCAAACAGGAAGATGCCGTATGTATCAAAGTTACAGATACAGGAATCGGTATATCTGCAGAAGATATTGAACATCTATTTGAACCGTTCTTTACCCGGAAAGAAAAAGGCACAGGACTTGGATTGGCAAATGTCAAACGTATTCTTGAAGAACATAGCGGCACGTTGGAAATTGAGAGTACACTCAACGAAGGCACCACGGTTTCGTTGTGGTTACCGCTGAAATTTCAGGATTGAGTGACATAAAATATTAATTGAATAAAAACAACTTATTGCATATCATTACTTTTGCCAATTAAGAAATTTGGGGCATCTACATCCCGAAGCTAAAGCATCTGGTTTTGATGCCCATTACTGATAACATCTTCGGCAGAGCAATTGTCGCTTCCGATTGACTTTAGTTATCCTTATTTTTACAAATGTTAAACATGGTTTGCATTTTATGGAGATATATGTTAAAATAAGAATATATGATGAAAAGTTAACGCGTTTCATTTCTTCTAAAAGTGGTTTTTCCATTGCTAAAAAAGAGGTTAGTTATAGAGCATTTATTCCACCGAGTAAGAATCCACAAGAACTTTCTGTATATCGTATCTCTACGCTGACAGAAATTGAAATTTGGGAAATTGGAAGAAAATATGTACTAAGGAAGAAATGAAATAAAAGCAAGGGCAGACTTTTTGACTGAGATTGTTTATGAGAATAACCTTATAGTAATTGCAGATACGCAAGTTCATGAACTACATGCGAATATCATGCCTCTCCCAATAGATAAGGTAGATCGGGATGAGATCTTAAGAGAACTTGCCCTTGCCAGCGAATTAGTCCCAATACCAACAAAATAAAACTTCGCAGTAATATGCGGCAATAACAAGGACGGACTGATAGTGATAAGAACAGAAACACCGCGCCCAGAATATCCGAGACCCGATTTCCAACGCGGCACCTCCGAAGGTATTGACTGGATAAACCTTAACGGCACATGGGAATTTGCGTTTGACTCAGATGATGTCGGTGAAAAAGAGGAATGGTTTTCACTGAACGCGCCCGACTTCCCTTTGCAAATACAGGTGCCTTACCCTTGGGAAAGCCTTGCTGCTTGGAGAGAAGAAGACCGTGCTGATAGTGCAACCTACCTCAGCACAAATGCCTATCTTAAACCAGAAGATGTTACATGTGGAGGACTAAACCGAGAAGGGAATTATCGTGGCGAACCACGACATACAATCGGTTGGTACCGCAGAACTGTCTCTGTCCCAGAAAACTGGGGAGATAACCGCGTTATTTTGAAATTCTGTGCCGTTGACTGGAAAACAACAGTTTGGGTGAACGGCAAAGTCATCGGTGAAAATGAAGGCGGATACCTGCCCTTTGAGCTTGACATCACAGATGCGTTGACCCCGGGTAAACCTGCTACCATCGTTGTCCGTGCGTATGATGCACAAGACCACGGCGAACAACTTGCGGGGAAACAGATAGGATGGTATACACGCACCAGCGGTATCTGGCAGACAGTCTACCTTGAACCCAGAAACGCAACCTATATCAAGCAGTGCCATATCACGCCCGACATTGACAATAGTACCGCCACTTTCGACGTAACAATTGATGGCGAAATAACGTCAGGCATAGAAATTCACTGGGAATGTGAAGATATGAATGGAAGCGTGGATGCGTCAGAAAAGACACAGTTCACCGTCAATATTCCACCAGAAAAACTTCGACTTTGGGACGTAGATACGCCAAATCTTTACAACGTCACACTCAAATTGGTATCTGAGGAATCTGTTATTGACAGGATTTACACCTATTTCGGCATGCGGAAGGTCTCCATTGAAAAAGCACCCGGAGGCGACTATAATTATATCTACCTCAACAATCGCCCCATATATCTGTTAGGCGCGCTAAATCAGTCATTCAATCCAGAAGGAGTGTATACCTTCCTCACCGATGAAGCAATCCGAACCGATGTTGAACGTTCTAAAGAGTTTGGATTCAACTTCCTTCGCCTGCATATAAAAGTTGACGAACCGCGCCTCTACTACTGGGCAGACAAGTTAGGGTTGCTCTTTATGTGCGATATTCCTAACTTCGGCAACTATACCGATTTAGCGAAAGACAGATTTGAAGAAACACTCCGCGGGAACATTGCACGCGATTTCAATCATCCGTCCATCATTTCATGGTGTAACTTCAACGAAACATGGGGACTCGGTGGGGGAGACTATAAACAACAAACTGACCGTCAAGAATGGGTGCGCGAGATGTATCACCTTGCCAAATCACTTGACCCCACTCGTCTCATTGAGGACAACTCACCATGCCTATATGACCATGTGGAAACTGACATCAACTCTTGGCATTTCTATATAAACGATTATAAACACGCTAAGGACCATATCGCAAACTTTGTGGAACAGACATATCCCGGCTCAAAGTTTAATTATGCTGGTGATAACGAACAAACGGATGTGCCGCTGATTAATAGCGAATACGGCGGCATCAGTGCGGGAGCTGGTGATAAAGATATTGCTTGGTGTTTTAAATATCTAACAAATGAGTTGCGCCTCCATCCGAAAATTTGTGGATATGTATACACCGAACTGCAGGACATTGAGTGGGAACATAACGGTTTTATGAACTACGACCGCTCGGTAAAGGAATTCGGATACGATTACAACGACATCAACACGCTTGATTTTATTGCAATTGACTATCCACCCGGTACCGTAGTTACTCCTGGTGAAAACATAAAGTTAGACATATATGCCAGTCACTTCTCACATAAGACGATAAATGCTACAACGCTCCATTGGCAACTGGATACGCTTGAGCAAAACGGCGAACTGACGCATGGACGTATAAGCAGAAGTGTTGAAATCCCCTTTCCACAATATCAAGTAGAACAGGTGTATCAACTGGAATTTACCATTCCAGATATTAATGCCGCAGTTGGCACATTACATGTATGGGTATCCGATGAGACAGGCGCGGTTGTAGCACGCAATTACATCAATTTCGAGATATTCTTGGAAGATACCTCAGGACTCACTTCACTTTCCCATCTTCCAGGAGACATAGCCGCCAGCAAATGGGATTCGGCATCCGAAGTAACAGAACAACGCCTCACTGCACAAGGTGCTGGATACGTTGAATATCAGATAGCACTTCCAAACGATCTCAACCCTGACGAGATTACAAAGATGGAACTTGTTTTTGAGGCATCTTCGTCAAACGGTGGCTCACGGCAGACAGAACCAGAGAAATATCCATCGGATGTTACGATCTCTGTAAACGGGACTGAGGTTGAAACTTTGACACTCCCCGATTGTCCAGCAGATGCCCGTGGCGTGCTCACCTACATCCACGAAAACCTTGGCAACTACGGCTATCTGTGTCGTGTCCAATTAAATAAAGAAACGTGCTTAAACGGAGACTCTACAGAGACGCTCACCGTGCGTTATGAAGTCAAAGGCAATGCCGAAAACAAGGGTGGACTTACGCTTTACGGCAATCGCCGCGGTAGGTATCCGACAGCACCACATATTCGCATATCATAATAGGAGGAATCGTTGAATGGCAACACATCAATTTTTATTTACGCGTTCACCCGGTTTAGAAGGTTCATGGCCCTTCGTACACGAACAGATGGTAAAACGACTTGAAGAATTAGGCGTCACACTTGTTCTGAATACGACCAGCAAAGACCCTCTCCATCAACAAGTGGACTTGAGCGAAGTTATTGGAATCTCACATTGGGGCGGTAGTCTCACTGAGGCTTGTATAGACAACGCACCTAAACTCAAAGTGCTCGGCACAATGACAGACAACACGGGGCATGGTATCCCGTACGCGAAACTTCAAGATCGCGGTATTCCGGTGATTGAATCTACTCGCGCATGGGCACAATCAGTAGCGGAATGTGCTTTTGGGCTCGCTTTATCCTCACTGAGGCGAACCGCACAGTGGCACATGCAGATGGCACAAGGCGAGAAATTGTGGAATTGGAGCGACCCAATATGGGGACCGAACAAACTCCCCGTCGCACACCAATTCTGTGATGACCCCGACTTTGTTAACGGCGATCTCGGCACAAAACAGATCGGTGTGATAGGACTTGGGCAGATTGGCAGGAAAATCGCGCAGTGGTGTCGTGCCTTTGGTGCAACCGTTATAGGCTTTGACCCATTCGTTCCTGATGAACTCCTACAAGAATGGGACGTAGAACGCGTTGATATGGACACACTCGCTGATAGGGCAGAGATTGTCTTTGTTTCTGTTCCACCGACTCCATCCGCACGACACCTACTGAACCGTGAACGTATCTATCATCTGCACAAAGGCGCATTGGTTGTCATTATCACCCGCGCGCACGCTGTTGATATGGCTGCCCTGCGCGAACGGATTGTCAAAGACGAACTCGCTGGCGCGTTTGATGTTTACGACAGAGAACCCGTACCTATTGATGATGAACTGCGGAATAGGGATAATGTCGTGCATACACCGCACATCGCTGGCAGAACAAAAGATGCTAATCTTCGCGTTGCAGATATGATTGTGGACGATTTTGAACGGGTGCTTAAAGGGGAAAAGCCCCTCGGTGCATTGACACCAGAGGCGATTAAGGTAAGAACGTCTGATAATCCTTATGAGTGAGTTTCATTTTTCAGAAATGGTATTATGTGGATACCCACAATCCTGAAAACCTCATTTCAGACAACATATATCGCAACCAAATTCTGATTGACATTCAATTTCAGACATGGTACTATTTTCTTGCAAAGGTCCAAAGCAGAACAGACAGGAACACAACATTCTTGAGGATTGATCAGATGGCATTTACCGATTTCAATTCAATTGCACAAGTGCAGGAAGCCTTCAAAATTAAATATACCGAAGACGAGTATATTCAATACGTGGATATTGAACCTTCTCAAGCATTTTTGGAAGAGTTTGAATTCAGCCAGCGCCACATCAATGTGTTTTCATCAGAAGCATCCCGCTGCGAAAATGTGATTTACCCAGTTCTTAGGGACGTATACAAAAACTATGTGAAATGGTTTGCATTGTGGAGTCATGAATTGATTTCTTACGATGAGGATCTTAGCGGCACACCTGACTATCTGATCTCAACAAAGTCGGGGTTGGGGAAAACAGTGCCAGGGACTCCTATCATTATCGTTGCAGAAGCAAAACGGAACGACTTTATCAAGGGATGGGGTCAGTGTTTAGCAGAGTTGGTCGCCGTTCAAAAAATCAACGATGACGATAAAAAGACGGTTTACGGAATTGTAACGGATGGCGAATTTTGGCAATTCGGGAAATTAGACGGAAATCAATTTACGCGCAACGAAACTGCCCTTACAATAAGTGAACTCAAAAAGGTATTCGGTGCAATTGGGTATCTCATGGATGTGAGTTTACCCGAAAATTGATTGTTGGTAGGTTAGATAGGCACGTTTGTCGCCTATCTCGTGTAGAATTTCAAGGTTGTTGCCAAAGTAGAGTTTATTCATTGATATGTCTCTAAACTATAATATGTCTCTCCTGCTTCAAGGGCATCTCGGATGTCCGCAAAGAGATTATAGGCATCTTCAAATTCGGCAAATTCGGCAATGATTCGTTGTTCACCATTCGGATCTGTTAAGACGAGTTTACCTTCGCCAGGGTCTTTCCCTTCTACACTCAAATTCTTGTACTGATTGAAGTTTATGATTTCCAAGTCGTCAGTCACAATGAACATAATTATACTCCTTTATAGTTCTCTCTGATGTCCGGTAGCCACAGAAATCTACCTTTATGTGTGAATACAAGATAGTTTACTACAAATTCTCAAAAATGCATTCGTACACCCTTTCAACTTCACTGGGAGAAGTAATGAACCACTCTTTTCCGGGTGCGTCATCCATTTGCTTGCCTCGAAGTTTTAAAATATTCTGTATTGTCTTTTCCATCAAATTTAACTGATCCGTTTTAATAATGAGGCCTACCTCAGGGAATTCTGGAAGTGCTGTGCGCGTTTGTGATACAATTCTGTTGACAGGATCGTTTCTGGACTTGCCAATTTTGCATGCCCAAATCTCTTTTCCCTGCAACTCTGCTAAACGCTGGTAAGCTGGATAATAGTATAGGTAAACTGCTTGCTTACCGGATCCAATAATTTTTTCAGGATCTAAATCGTCCTGTTCAGCATCCACGCTTTCGTCGTCCTGAGAACTTGTGGGAATCACCCAATTATCTCCACTTGAACTATCTGCCTGTCCCTCTCGCTTCATGTGCCATAGTCCCAACGTGACAGGATTATTACGTTGAGCTATTGTTGGTAATCCACCGCGCTCAAGGTGCTTCTCAACTACAACTCTCATGATTTCTTGTTTTTGAACTGTTTGCCCTGCAAATAGTTCTTGAATAAGTTCTCGCGCTATGTTCGGTGTGAGAGTCTTCTCAAAATATTTATACTGGTCATTCATAGACATGTTTCCTTCTTATTTCCAAGATTACCACTAAAGCATACACCTACTCATACGGCGCAAGCACATCCGCCACCGAACGCGTCCCAGAAAACCATCCAACAATCTTCCGTAACACCTCATCAAGCAGAATATCCGGACAAGACGCCCCTGCAGTCAAAACAATATCAATCGGACTACCATCAGGATGTTCAGTCGGTAGCCAATCTTCTGTGATTTGTACCTCTTTTGTCTCAAGTTCCAAATGGCGAATCTGTTTTGGACTGATCAACTCTTCCGCGTCACGTACAAAATAGGTTGGTAACTTATGTTCACAAAGTTCCACAAGATGGCTTGTGTTGGAGGAATTGTAACCACCCACGACAACTGCGACATCCCCACCTTCAGCAATCAGCGCGAGTGTCGCATCCTGATTTTCTTTCGTAGCATAGCAGAGCGTATCCTTCGTATCAGCAAAATGTTCTGCAAGATTCTCCGCACCATAACGAACGATAATAGCCTGCCGCAACAGATCAGCAATGGCTTGCGTTTCTGTAGCAAGCATGGTGGTCTGGTTGACAACACCGATACGTTTGAGATTAATATTCGGATGGAAACCTTCGGAGTATCGGTCAGCAAACTTTTTAAAGAAAAAGGCTGCATCTGCTTCACCGCGAATCACTCTTGCGAGGTTTTCTGCTTCCGCGAGATCGCGAACGACAACAACAGGTGCTTCGGCTTGTGCATGAGAAAATGTGGCGCGCGTCTCCTCATGATACCGCTTACCATGCACAACAACGGTGTAATCTTGCTTGCCAATCTCTTGGCTCCGCTTCCACACTTTTTCAACGAACGGACACGTAGTGTTGTAGGACGAAAGCGTAACGCCACGAGCGTTGAGTTCCGCTTCAACTTCCAAAGTTGTGCCAAACGCAGGAACAATGACAACGTCATCAGGTGCTAAGACATCAAACGGCAGCAACGGATTTCCCTCAGTATCAGAGAGAAATTGCACACCGTGATGCCTTAAATTTTCATTTACACGAGGATTATGGATAATCTCAGATAATAAAAAAATGCGCTTATCCGGATTCTCTTCAAGGGCACGATATGCTATTTCAACAGCGTTTTCCACACCATAACAGAACCCAAAGTGGCGCGCAATCTTAAAACGGACGGGACCAAAATCTAAAACGGAAGGGGATAGGTCTCGCTTACGGGCATCCATATTTCGCCGCGATGCCTTAACAGCAGAAATAATTGGACTTTCATAAAAGCGAGGTAGATTAAAAGTACGAGGCATCTTTGAAATCGTTCCATAGCAACTTTACGCACTGAGGACTCTTCTACCCTTTGCCCTGCGGCGCGCGAGGATTTTTCTTCCATCACGGGTAGACATACGTTTCCGAAATCCCATCTTGTTCTTTCGTTTCCGCCTATGTGGCTGATACGTGCGCTTCATAATGTTTTCCTCTCTATTTCTTATCTTTTAAGTGCCCACGAAATTACGAAATATATTCATCTTAAATAAAAAGGATACCCGATTTTTTACAGTTTGTCAAATTTTTCTGTATAATGACAAAGAGGTGGTATCTATTGCACGAAATTGACGTTATAAATAATAGCAAGTGTTTTGGCGATTTGCGCTAAAATACGACTTTTACCCGATAAATTGAGAAATTTTGATCGTTATATATTCTATACTTTCATAATTCTAAACGTCCAAAATTTTCTCATACATAAATGTAATTTTGGGGCAAAATTTCGCCAATTTAGCTTGCTATTTAAATCCCGAAAATGATATAATTCACGTCCGCGTCGTGGATACTTCTTTGTAGAAATTACATCAACATTTTAATAACATGGCTCCGACAGTTGTCACCCCTAATAGGTTAGGAACATTCTCATGCAACACACTCCCGATTCACTCTGGTTAACAATACTTGAGGAACTTGACGAAACCGCCCGTAATGACATATATCTCCGTCAAGTTATCCCACATTCACTCACCGAGGAGTCTTTTATCATTGCTGTTCCTTCCGATTATACACAAGACGAAATCGAAGACAGATTTCTCAGTGATATTAAGAAGGTGTTAGGCGATCAAACAAGTAACGGTTGTAAGTTAAAAATATCAGTGGATACGTCTCTTGCCAAAATCCCCGAGCCAGAGCAAGCTGTACATAGTTATGAAGAAGACACCCCTGAAACAGCAAACTTAAATCCTCACTACGTCTTTGACAATTTCATGGTTGGGCCGAGCAATCGCATTTGTCATGCGACTGCGTTTGGTGCATCTGACGACTTGGGCGGAAAATACAATCCGCTTTTTATATACGGTGGTGTAGGACTCGGAAAAACACATCTCCTTCATGCCATCGGCAATAGAGTACAAGATATAGGCCCTAAACGGAAAATTTTTTACGTCACCTCTGAAACGTTTATGAACGAATTTGTTGAATCTATCATGAACCGAAATTCAGCGCAAGGATTCCGCACAAAATACAGAACAGCGGATCTGTTATTAATTGATGATATCCAATTCCTTGCACGTAAAGAAGGTACACAAGAGGAATTTTTTAATACCTTCAACGATTTATACATGAACTCTAACCAAATCGTGATGACGAGCGATAGGTCGCCGAGTATGCTTGAAAACCTTGAAGAAAGGCTAAGTTCACGTTTTGAATGGGGCATGGTAGCAGAAATAGATAAACCTAATTATGAACTCCGCCTTGCAATTCTACAGCGAAAATGTCAAGACCAAGAATTTGAGGATATTTCCGATAAAGTACTAAGTTACATTGCAGAAATGGTAACGGCAAATATTCGTGAATTGGAAGGCATACTGATACGTCTCACAACGCAGGCTTCAATTCTTGATGAACGACTTGATATTGACTTTGCACGCAGGGTCCTAAATGACACAACCCCGATTAGCAGAGGATTACAGAAAAAAGTTATTACAGCAGAAGCAATACAGAAAGTTGTCACTGATCATTTTCAGCTGGACAGTGATGACCTAACTTCTCCTAAGCGGACAAAAGTTCTTGTTTTCCCACGTCAAATCGCGATGTACCTGTGTAGAGAACTCACGCAGCTTTCTCTGTTAGATATTGCTGAAGCATTCCATCGGCAAAACCATAGAACCATCACGTACGCCTACGAACAGATTGAAAAACTACTTGAAGAGAAAGAAATGAAAAAACTTATACAACTTTTAACTGATGAACTGACATAAGTTCTATTCCTCTATCTGAAATTTTAGGAATTCGCAACATTATAGTAAATTATGTAAATAAGTTCACATATATTCTGTAGGAGCGATCTCCGAATCGCGACGAAACCACTGTTTAATTGTAGAATCCGCTATAAGATTTGTAAACCCAAATATTCTCTAAAGTTTAAAGAATTAGATATTTGTTATATACATTTCCTATTGATAATAACTTGATAATAACTTGATAATAACTCAACAATAACTCTAAATTATTGTTGGTAAATTGTTAATAAGTTTTGCGTTCGTAAATTGAATTGATAAATTGTTAATAAGTGTAAAAGTTGTTATCAAGTTCTTATCAGCAATCATGTCAATCCCCACAAGGTTTTAGAGCAGTTATTAACATATTATCAGCCCCTACTGTTACTACTATGGTACAATTTAAATTTTAAATTGTACTTTAGTACATATATAAGACACGTGGATAACTATTTCACGAAACCAATTCCATTTAAAAATAGAGTATGATATACCTCTTTTAATTTCAAAGAAAATAGCGGAAAATGTTTTAAAGATTTTGTAAATAATTAAATAAGATAAATGGTGAAGTTCAGATGCACTTGGAGCGCTTATGTCTGCGGAATTTTCGGAATTATGAGGAATGCGATATTACGTTTCATTCACCAGTGACGTTAATCGTTGGAAGAAATGCGATGGGAAAAACAAGTCTTCTGGAATCGCTTTATTTTCTTTGTACCGGTGAATCGCACCGTGCGAATACGGCTGTTGAATTAATACGACATACATCAGAAGGGTTTTCGGTTACAGGTTATTTCCGTAGTGATAAGAGACCGAATTCACTTATACGACTTGAGGCGGTGAAACCCCGTCAAGGTGCGTTCCGTCTAAAAACAGATGGTGTGTTGCAACAAAGACGTTCGGACTGGATAGGGCAGTTCAATGTTGTGGTTTTTTCACCTGAATCTTTGGAACTTGTGAAAGGTGCCCCTACATCCCGCAGACGATGGCTTGATCTGCTTTTATCCCAACTGAATCGTGAATATCTGGACGAACTTCAACGCTATCGTGAGATTTTACAGCATCGTAATGCGTTATTGAAGAGATTGAGTATCGGAAAAGGCTCGGTTGGCGAAATATCTGTTTGGGATGGTCTCCTTGTTGAATCGGGAGTTGCGTTGGTTGGCGCAAGACATACTGCGTTAGCAAGACTAAGTGGGATTGTAGAGACAACGCATCTTTCGTTGACAGGTGAACGAGAACGACTTTTGTTGCAATATATTCCGGGAGTTGAATGTGTTATCGCTGAACTTTCTGATATTACGAATCTTTCAGATCATTTTCGGAACGCTTTGGCGAAAGCACGTCGGGATGAATTGCGGCGTGGCTTAACACTTGTCGGTCCACATCGTGACGATTTTACTTTAATCTTAGAAACGTTAAACGGTGGCGAGACACTTTTGCGTGAAACAGCACGTACCTATGCTTCTCAAGGACAGTGCCGAACAATAGCACTTGCGCTAAAACTGGCGGAACTGGAGTTTATTCGGGAAGATACCGGTGTGGCACCACTTTTTTTGCTGGATGATGTCCTGTCGGAGTTGGATGTTAAAAGGCGAGCTTACCTATTAACATATCTACAAGGTGTCAATGCACAGACTGTGATTACAGCTACCGACAAAGATGTGATGGGTGACGAACTGCCAGATGTCTACCTATTAATGGTTGAAAACGGTGTAATCGTTAATAATAATTAAACGTTACATATAATAGTGTTTGTAATTTGGATCGGGTGGATAGAAGGATGCGTTTTAAAAAATATCGTGGAAAAAGGCGAAAGCGAGCGATTCGGCGGAGTACAGTTAAAATACAAGGGGTTATCGAAACTTTTCTACGTCAAGAAGGTTGGACTGATAAACTCCATGAAAGACAGATTTTTGAGATTTGGGAGTCTATTGTTGGAACACTTGTTGCTTCGCAAAGTGTACCGGTTTCCTTATCAAATGGAATTTTGAAGGTTGAAATAGTACATTCATCCTGTTGGACTGAATTATCTGCAATGAAAACTCAGCTTCTATCAAAACTGGAAAAAAAACTTGATGGTCTGAATTCAGGAATACGTAGACCTTCTAAGAAGGTCAAGATAACTGACATCCGGTTTCGTTTGAACCCGAACATTTCTAAGTTGAAATCCATTAAAAATACAGTTAAATCGGATTCAGAAGTATCTGAAAAGATTCTTAAGTCTGTTTCGCCTGAGATGAAAGTACAGATTGAAGCTGCGGTTTCGGCAGTAAACGATTCTGAGCTGCAGGCTGCTTTAAAGACACTTTTTTTAACACAATGCTCTTATACTGAAACCGCAGAATAACAACAAACATTTTACATATATAACGACTTGTGCCAGTTAAGTGAAAGTTTTGTTGTTTTTCACAATTGTTCATATTTTGGGATCAACGCCAAATAC